>JAQWAM010000183.1 GCA_028707675.1 Kiritimatiellia bacterium
CGAACAGTCTAAACGGGCCACGGATGTTCGGATCATTCCGATCTGGAGCGCGTCGCTCGCCGAACCGGTCTGGAACACCGCGTCAATTGAAACCACGCGGGTCGGCGAGACCGACACGCACGAGATCTGGGAAGCGTCCAAAGCGATGAGCGACGGGTCGTGCTTCATGCGGCTCCGGTTCGAGCTGTAGCCGGACGTGCTTGGAGCCAGAGAATCGGATGTCATGCCGAGACCGTTGAGATATCACGAGCCGGACGGTTGGTGTCATCTCGCAATCAGGGGGGGCCGGACGGCGGGATATTCATGTCGGACCATCAACCCTAGTGAGAGGGCTCCGCCCCTTCGTGCTTATGGTCATACACATGGCTGTCAACCTCATGCGTGTGTTCGCGGGAACGGCCTGATTCCTCGAAGTGCCGGTGAGTCCTGAGCCCGTGCAGCTTAGGCACGACCACGGGAACGCCGGCGATGTTCTCGATGACGACCTCCATTCGGAAGGCGTCAAGGATCGTGTCGGGAGTCACCGCCTCCCTTCCTCCCGCCGCCAGAACAAGGCCGTTCTTGAGGAGAATGAAGCGGTCGGCGAACTGGAGCGCGTTGTTCAGGTTGTGGGTTACAACCAACGATGTGATGCCCAAGTCGCGGGTGACGGCGTGCAGCAGGCTCATCACCTCGATCTGATTGATCGGGTCCAGATGGTTGATGGGCTCGTCCAGCAGCAGGACTTTCGGTTCCTGGGCCAGGGCGCGGGCCAGGACGACCTTCTGCAATTCCCCTCCGCTCAGTTCGTCTGCGAAACGCATGGCGAGTTTCTCCAGGTGAACCAACCGCAGGATATCTTCGGTCTTTTCCGTGTCTTCGGCGTTCGCCCGCCCGCCGCCGCACCCTTTTCTTCCGAGCAGCACCGCATCGAACACCGTGCAGTGGACCGCCTCCTGGCGCTGGGGCATATAGCCGAAGCGTTCGGCAATCTCGCGCCCGCTCATCCGGGTCACGGTCTCGCCGTCAATCCATACCGTGCCCCGCTGCGGGGTGAGCAGACGGTTGATGGTTTTCAGCAGGGTGGTCTTGCCCGATCCGTTCTCGCCCAGGATCGCCGTCAGGCAGCCTGAAGGCACTTCGAAGGTCAGTCCTTGCAGGACATCCGCGCCGCGATAGGAGAAGTGGAGATCGTTAATCAGAAGGGTCATGAGCGCGGCCCCCGATGTTTCAGCAGCAGATAGAGAAAAAGAGGGGCGCCGGCAAAAGATGTCAGGATGCCGACAGGCAGGACAATGGGCGCCAGCAGGGTTCGCGCCAGCAGGTCTGAGACGAGCAGGAGCAGGCCTGCGGTCAAGGCCGAGTACAGGAACAGATACCGGTGATCCTGTCCGATGACCATGCGCACGATGTGCGGGGCGATCAGGCCGACGAAACCGATAATGCCCATAAACGCGGTGGTGACCGACACCGCCAGCGCGGCAAGAACCAGCGTTGCGAGCCGCAGCGGCCGGACGCCGATCCCGAGGCTCTTTGCGGTGTCGTCTCCCCATGCCATCGCGTTAAAGTGCCAGCTTCTACGCTGGAGGATGACGGACACGGGCAGCAGCGCGGCCGCGATCACGGCGAGTTGCGGCCATTGCGCTTTCTTAAGGTCGCCGAAGGTCCAGAAAACGGCGGACGCGATCTCCACGTCCGTGGCGAAGTATTGCAGGAGCATAGTCGCCGAACCGAAGAAGGAGCTGATCGCCACGCCGGCCAGGATGATCCCGGCTGGCGGGAGATCGCGCAGTGACGAAAGGCCCACCAGCGCGCAGACAGTGGCCAGCGCGCCCAGGAACGCGCAGCCGACAATGACATGCTGAAGCCAGTCCGAAGCGGGGACGGCTTCCGGTGCGGCGGCGGCGCCGGCGCCGAGGACGGTGATCGCGAACACCGCGCCGAAAGTGGCGCCTTGGGAAATGCCGAGCGTGAAGGGCGAGGCGAGCGGGTTTCTCAAAACGGCCTGAAGCGCGGCGCCGGCCAGGCCCAGGCAGGCGCCGGCCAGCAACGCCGCCAGTGTTTGCGGTATGCGTATGTTCCAAAAGATGTGCTGCGCGGGACCATCGGCTTGCCCCGTGAGAGCGGCGATCATATCGCGCGCGCCGACGGGATATGCGCCGGTTCGCAGAGAGACCCAGACGGCGGCGGCGATCAGGCTCAAGAGCGCGCAGCCCGCGAGCAGCTTTCGTCTGCCGTGCCGCGCATATTGTTCTGTCAGGCTTGTTACGGGCATGTCATCTCCAAACAACCGGACCGGTTTCGGGAAAGCGCAGCGAGTGGTAGGCCGGGATCGTCTGGTCGGGACGGATTCCGAGCAATGTCCCCATGATTTCGCGGGCCTTCTCCTTCATGCGGATGTCGCTGAACCTTTCTGGATAGAGGGTCTTTCCGATGAAGTAGGCGTTCAGCAAAGCCAATTCGATGTTCGTGTTGTAGGCGTTGTAAGGCAGCAGCGAAAACATCTTGCCGGACTTGGCGGCGTTCATCAGGCGGTAGAAGTCCCTGTTTTTCTCGAAGTCCTGATCCAACAGCGGCCGGCTCGCGGCATCGACAAAGATGAATTCGGGATTCCAAACCAGAATCTGCTCCTTGTCCACGAAGACGTGCCCGCTCTTGCCCAGACCGTCGGCCAGATTGCGCGCGCCGGCCATGCGGGCCGGAGGGTAACCGGCCTCTGTGCTGGTCAGGCCGTGGGAGCCTTTCTGCGAGATACCGCCGACATAAGCGGATGGCCTGTCGCTGTCCGCGATATCAGATGTGCGTCTCTTCAGATCCTGTTCCATCGACGTCACGTAGCCGTTGACCTCGGCGGCGCGCCCGTTCCTGCCCAAGACCTCGCCCAAAAGACAGAGCGATCGCCGGACTTCGTCGCGCCAGACGCCTATGCCGCCATAAGAAAGACCGAGAGTCGGCACGCCGGTCTTCGCCTGGATGTTGTCGAGTTGGCCGGGATCCATGCCCACCGCGACGATCAGGTCAGGCCGGCACATCATGAGATTCTCCGGCTCGGGGAGCACGCCGGGGCCGCCCGCTCCCACGACCGGGCGATGCAGAAACGATTCGCCTAATGCATGCGCATAAGGACGCGCGTACACATCGCGCGCCATGCGTTTTTCCATTGCGTCGATGCCGACGACCCGATTCGCCGCGTCGAGATAGGTCACAAGCCTCAACGCGCCCGGGCCCAGAGCGACCAGACGCGACACCTTGCCGGGAACCGAGACCTTTCTGCCCGCGAGATCGGTTACCCGAATGCCGGCGCCGCCGTTTGAATGCGGGCACGCGAAGACATGCAGAAAGGCCGCAATAAGGCCGGTCACTGCCAAGACGGCTGTGCCCCGCGCGATTCTGCGCGTCTGTTGGTTCATCCCGGTTAGCTCCTTCCCTTCATGTTGGCTGTCAAAATGTTATGACCTTGTCGCTATCAATGACCCATTCGGCAAGCTCCGGCATGGTGGACTTCTCGGCTCCGTCGAAATAGGGATGGTTCTTGTAGATTCCGCATCGAGCCATGCAGGTTCCGCATACTTTGACGGGCACACCCTTCGCGATCAGATTTTTGAGCATCGCCGACAGGTCTTGGTCGTAATTCTCGGGAGGCTTGCAGACATCCCTTGCCATGTCCACGGAATCGTTCATGAGGAAGATGCGGACTTCCTGTCCGGCCTCCTGAAGTTTGCCTGCCAGTCGCAGACCGTTCCACGTGACATCGGTGTTATCATAGGGTTCACGGTTGAAAACGATCAGTATCTTCATGTCTTTCCTTTCTCCTTTTCAGCCAACGTCAGAGGCTATACACGTCGCGTAGCGGCGTTGTCTACGCCGACTGGTGGGGGGGTATCCGTTCGCCGAGAGCCTCAATATCGGCAACGTCTTTTGCGCGACCGCTGGCTTTCTTGTTGACAATATAATCTTCTCTTCCGATCACAAAAACGTGAACCCCGTCGATCTCGTCCGGCACCTTGTGGCTCGATGCCGTGTCCCAGTCCATGCCGGAAAGAAAGGTCAGGATGTCGATGCGCACTGGGGGCACGCCGAGTTGAATGACGGTGTCGTCCTTGACGAAATCATTCCATGTGAGATTGGGGAATGCAAAACCGAACTCATTTAGCGCAGAAATGATACGTTGAGCATTGACCTCCGTGCGGCGGACAAAAAGATCAATGTCCCCCGTATAGCGCGGCACACCGTAATAGGCCAACGCATACGAGCCGACAATCATGTATTCAACGCCCTTCGCGTTGAACAATTCTAAAAACTCTCTGAAGTCTTGGGGGAGTTTCATACTGTTGACTCCTTAAAAATTCAATGGCCGCGAAACGTTCGCTCGGCGGTTTGCTCATCCAGTAGGCCACATCGTCAGAGGTGCTCCTCTTGCTAACGTTTATGATTTTTACAACCCTGTCTTTCATGTTTAAATGTTACCATTATTCGGGTTGTTTCTCAATGCGGTATTGGCATGTGGCCGCTAGCTTTCAGTCATCGCCATCACATTCTGGTTTGGCGACTTTACTAAAATTTAATGTTGAAGCGGAACCGCTTCGCGTCAGAGTCTTACTCCGCGAAGCGGTTCCGCTTCAACGTCCACGCTCTCCCTCACCTTGACCGTCCGCGGCAAGGTGTAGGTGAGTAGCGTGTTGTTGGGCCATCTTGCCTCATTGCTGTGCCCGGAGTCCATCCCGCAGTTTCTCCGCAATCCGATCCC
>JAQWAM010000184.1 GCA_028707675.1 Kiritimatiellia bacterium
ATCTGGGCGTGGACTATTTCGTCAACAAAATGGATCCCGAAGCCCGCAAAACCCTCGCGATTTTTGTGCAGGTCATTATCCTGCTGCTGGCTGTGGTCGTTTTCATGATCGGCGGATGGACCCTGGCCATGGGCCAGATGGGGCAGAAACTCCCCACCATGCCTTGGATGACGCGCGGCATGGTCTACCTCTCAATCCCGCTCGGCGGCGTTTTCATACTGCTGTTCGCGGTCGAGAACATGATCACGTTAATTCAGACGCCGGCCGACAAGATCGGCGCGCTGACCAAGTCGGAGGGCTGAAGCCATGGTCGGAATAATTTTTGTGCTGGTTCTCGCGTTCGTGACTCTGCTGGTCATGAACGCCCCGATAGCGGTCGCCATCGCGGTCTCGTCACTGCTCGCGATCCTGGCCAACGGCGGCGACGCCGGTTACACCGTGGCCCAACGAATGGCCAACGGTGTGGACAGCTTCCCGCTGCTGGCGATCCCTTTTTTCATTTTCTCCGGCTATCTGATGGGGCGCGGCGGTCTGGCGCGGCGGCTGATCGACTTCGCCGCGCTCTTTGTCGGCCGACTGCCCGGCGGACTCGGTTATGTGAACACCCTGACCTGCATGCTCTTCGGCTCGATTTCAGGCTCCGCCGCCGCGGCGGTCTCATCAGTCGGCGGCTTCATGATCCCGGAGATGAACCGCAAAGGCTATAACCGCGACTTCAATGTGGCCGTCACCGCCACCGCGGCCACCACCGGACTGCTGATCCCGCCCTCCAACGCCATGATCGTCTACTCCGTGGCGGCGGGCTCGGTCTCGATCGCAGCCATGTTCATGGCGGGCATCCTGCCCGGCATCCTGATCGGCCTGTGCATCATGGCCGTGTCCGGCGCGATTTCGGTGCGCCACGGCTACGGCAAAGCCGCGGCCGCCGAGGCAGAGCAGCGGCCCCACCCGCTTGTAACGTGCTGGCGCGCCATACCCAGCCTGCTGCTGATCGTTCTCATCATCGGCGGCATCCTGAAAGGCTACTTCACCGCCACGGAAGCCGCGGCGGTCGCGGTGGCCTACGCCTTCCTGCTCTCGGTCGTGTTCTACCGCGAGATCCCTCTGCGCGACCTCCCCGGCATCTGCCTGCAGACCGGGCTCACCACCGCCGTCGTGATGCTGCTCATCGGCGCGTCCAGCGCCATGTCCTGGATCATGACCATGGCCAACATCCCGCAGACGGTCTCCGCGGCGCTGATGGGGCTCTCGAAAAATCCATACGTGATCCTGCTCACCATCAACCTGATGCTGCTGGCCGTCGGCATGTTCATGGATCTCACCCCGGCCCTGCTGATCTTCACTCCGATCCTGCTGCCGGTCGTGCGCCAGCTCGGCCTCAACGACATCCATTTCGGCATCATCATCATCGCCAACCTCTGCATCGGCCTCTGCACCCCGCCAGTCGGCACCTGCCTCTTCATCGGCTGCGGCGTCGGCAAGACCACCATCGCCGATGTCACGGTCAAGGCCCTGCCGTTCTTCGTCGCCATGATCTTCGCGCTGATGCTGATCACGTACATCCCGTGGCTCTCGCTCGCGATCCCCTCCATGTGCGGACTGTTAAAGTGAAATTACCTATTTATAACTTGAAACTCGAAACTTGAAACTTGAGCGTTGAAAGTTGAGCGTTCAAGTTACACACCTGTTTTTTACCAGCCACTGTGGGCGGCGGGCTTACCCCCTTAAACCCTTAACCCCTGGAACCAGCCCGCGTAGCGGGCGATGGAACCCTTAAACCTTGGAACCTTCAACACTATGTCTCTAGGAGTCGGTATCGTCGGTTTGCCCAATGTGGGCAAATCCACCCTGTTTAATGCCCTGACGCGGGCGCAAAACGCCGAGGCGGCCAATTACCCGTTCTGCACCATCGAGCCCAACAAAGCCACGGTGCCAATGACCGACGCGCGGCTCGACGCGCTGGCCGCGATCGCCAAACCGGCGCAGGTCATCAAAGCCACGGTCGATTTCATAGACATCGCCGGTCTGGTGCGCGGCGCCAGCCGCGGCGAAGGCCTGGGCAACAAGTTCTTGGCCAACATTCGCGAATGCGACG
Source organism: Kiritimatiellia bacterium (assembly GCA_028707675.1). Taxonomy (GTDB): domain Bacteria; phylum Verrucomicrobiota; class Kiritimatiellia; order RFP12; family UBA1067; genus JAQVQN01. The sequence continues at coordinate 2,096 of JAQWAM010000184.1, forward strand.
CCGTGCTGCAGGTGGTGCGCTGCTTCACCGATGACGATGTGGTGCATGTCGAGGGCGGCATCGACCCCATTCGCGACATAGAGATCATCGAGACCGAGCTGGTGCTGGCCGACATGCAGTCGCTGGAAAAGCGCCTCGACCGCATCGGACGCCAGGCGCGCGCCGACAAGGAGCTGCGCAAAGAGGTCGAGGCCATGGAAAAGCTCATGCGCCACCTCAATGACGGCATGCCCGTCCGCGCTTTTCCGCGTGAACCGGCCGACCCCATCGCCAACACCCTGAAAGACCTCCAGCCACTGACCGACAAGCCGGTGATCTACTGCGCCAACATTGATGAGGATGCCCTTTCCGACGAAAACGAACAGGTCAAACGTGTCCAGGCTTTCGCCGCCGATAGAAAATGCGACGTCATCATTATCTCAGCCAAGGTGGAGGCGGAGCTTGCCGGGCTGTCTGACGCCGAGCGCGAGGACTTTCTGGCATCTTACGGTTTGACGGAGAGCGGGCTTGAGCAGACCGCGCGCATGGCCTATCACACGCTGGGGCTCGCAAGTTACTTCACGGCCGGACCCAAGGAGGTCCGCGCCTGGACCTTCCGCCGCGGCTGGACAGCGCCCCGCTGCGCGGGCGTGATCCACACCGATTTCGAGCACGGCTTCATCCGCGCCGAGGTCATCGCTTTTGACGACTATGTCAGTCACAAAGGCGAAGCCGGAGCCAAGGCCGCAGGGGTCATGCGCGTCGAGGGCAAAGAGTATCTGGTCCAAGACGGCGACGTGATGCACTTCCTCTTCAACGTATAACGCGCCGCCTTGGCGCCCCCGGAATATGCGGCTTTCGCTTACCTATAACTTCAAGCTGATTAAGATTAAGATTAAGATTAGGAAAAATGGAGACTTTTCGTAATCGTAATCTTGCTCGTAATCGTAATCGTTCAAATACCGTTACCAACCTGTTTTCGCCCGGAACCCCGGGCGGCGGGCTTACCTATAACTTGGCCATTTTGTCACACTGAAGCCGTGTTGAAAAGGTAGGGCGGTTTCCCGAAACCGCCGCGGACGCCTCGGGGATGCCTCCCTACCTCACACACCCACACACTCACACACCGAAGTTACCCTCTCGTTTTCGCCCGGAGACCCGGTCGGCGGGCTTACCTCTCAATTATTTCCTTCTTCCAATATCCCCTGCTCCCTGAGCTCATCCGCGAACCGCGCATACTGCTCTTCCGAAACCGGGGGGAAAGGCCCGCGGCAGAATCCGCAGTCCAGCCCGATGAAGCGCATCATGGCCTTGGCGTACGACATGTTGCCGTACTTGAGCATCAGCGCGATCACGGCATTGACCTCATACTGCAGCGGTTGTGCCGTCGCGACATCGTTCTCCTCCAAAACCGACCGGCAGATTTCCGCGAAATGGCGCGGCATGATGTTCTGCGTGGTGCCGATGCCGCCGTGGAAACAGCCCATTGACAGCGCCGCCACCATAAGCTCGTCCTTGCCGTTCAGGAACAGCGCCGGCTCGTCCAGCCAGCGCCGCAACTGCTGAATACTGTAGTAATTCGAATTAGTGAACTTCATGCCGCGCAGATTCTTGATCTTGAAAAGACACGCGTCACGCTCCGGCTCAACATTGGTGTTGAAGGCGTAAACCATAAACGGCAGGTCGGTCGCCTGCGCGATCTGGCTATAATGATAAACCGTGCCCTCGAACGACTGCGCGAAGTAGATCGGCGGCACGGATGAAACCCAGTCAGATCCCGCGTCCGCCGCGTGACGAGCAAGCTCCACGGAGTCCTCGGTGCGCACCGCACCCACATGCGCGATCACCTTGCCGCGCCCGCGGTTGGCTTTGATCGCCGCCTCCAGCAGGCGCTTGCGCTCCTCCAGCGTCAGCAGCATGCCCTCGCCGGTTGAACCGCCCACGAAGAAACCGCGTATGCCGCCCGCGAGCTGATACTCCACCAACCTCCCGACCATCTCGGTGTTGATGCGGTTATCCTTGGTGAACGGCGTAAACAACGCCGCATACTCCCCTTGCATAGCTTTAAAATCCATTTTTCTCCTTTTCATCGCGACCGTCGACAGGCCGCCCTCGGCAGGCAACATCTGCCTCCATGGGTCATGCCGGAACTGCTGGCCACTCGCCAATCTTCGTTACTCCGTTCGATTCATCGCAAACATTAACACACGTTCGTCAATAAGACGGTAACGATAAAACAATTGTAATATCGTTGCATTACTGAAATCGCGCATTCGGAAGTATGAGGCTTTTCCGCCGGGATCTGGAAATTCGGTTAGCGTCAGCTCGTAGTCTGGTTTCAGGGCAAGGCTGAAGCCTGATTTCCATGCCTGCACACGACACCCTCGTTGGGATAGGCTGTCGTCTGCCGCAACGCAAAAGCGCTGGTTTCTCCCACTTTGCCGCGCGAGTACTGATCGTCAGTCCAGATTTCGCATTGGCCCGCACTTCCGGTGATCAGCATGCCGTTGCCGCGCGTCATAAATTCATGGCCCTGTCGGCCGTCCGGGTCAGCCGGGGATCGGCGTTCAGACTGTTAAGCCTATAAGCGGCAGTTGAACGAGCATGAATCGGGCAAAGGCCG
>JAQWAM010000185.1 GCA_028707675.1 Kiritimatiellia bacterium
GCAGCGGAGAGGTTGGCGGCGGCGGCCTGTTCCAAGTCGGCGGCGTTGGCCGACTTGATCAGTTCCCGCCGGTTATTCAGGGTTTCAGCCATGGCAAGCAGGATGGCGTTCTTTTTGGCGCTGGAGAGGCGCACCATCCTGCGCGCCGCGGCCAAGGCATGGCCGCCTGTTTCCCGGACGCTTTCGTGAAGTGTCATAGGTGTTCTCCGCTCTAAAGTTTTGACATGGCTAAAGTGCGCTGCTCAAGATCAGTGTGCCGATATCCTTGCCTGCGACTGCGTCGGTGAGAACTTGCTTGTCGCGTCCGCAGGCTATCAGCACACCGCAGCCGGCCTTGACCGCGATCTGCGCGGATTGCAGCTTTGACCGCATGCCGCCTTTTGAAAGTCCGCCTGCCGCGACAGGTTTGACCAAAGCTAAAGCGTCATTAAGGTTTTCGATGCACTTGACCCGCCGTCCGTTGGCGTCAAGCACACCGTCGACGGTGCTGAGAATGATCAAAAGATCAGCGCGGGCGAGCTTCACCACCAGTGCGGCCAGATAATCATTGTCGCCGAGCGAAAGGCCGGCCTTGAGCTCTTCGTCGGCGACGACGTCATTTTCGTTGATGATGGGGATGACGTCATGCCGGATCATATGCTCCATGGTGCGTTTGGCGTTGGCGAAGCGGATACGGTGCTGAAAATCGGCGTGTGTCAGCAGCACCTGCCCGATAGTTATTTTTTCGAGATTGAAAAGCGCCTCATAGCGCGCCATCAACCGCGCCTGACCGACGGCGGCGCACATCTGAAGGTCAGGCACACAGGCCGGGCGTGATTTCAGGCCCAGCGCTTCAACCCCCGCGCCGACCGCGCCCGACGAGACCAGCAGGATCTCGTATCCCTGACGGTGCAACGCCGCGATCTGCTTGACCAGTCGTTTGATCGGCTGGAGGTCGGGCCGCCCGGATGCCCGGGTTATGACGCGTGTGCCGATTTTGACAACGATGCGGCGGGCTTCCGGCAAAAACTCTCGATAACGGATTTCGATATTCATATACTCTTTCAAATGGCTGAGTGCTGATATATTACGTTATGCCTGAATCAAATGCAAGCGGGCGCGGCTTTGCGCGGTGCGTGTCAAGCGAACTGGATGAGGTTCTGCTCGCGCAGACTGACGTAGCCCGGCGCAGTCTCGGACGGCTTGCCCACGATCAGGTGGTCAACCACGCGGATGCCGATGATGCGGGCAGCCTCGATCATGCGGCGGGTGATGTCGATGTCTTCTTTGCTGGGTGTCGGATCGCCGGAGGGATGATTGTGGGCCAGGATCACGGCCGCGGCGTTATAGCGTATGGCCTGTGAAAAGACCTCGCGCGGATGTACCGGGCTGGAGTCCAGCAGGCCGCGCGTGGTCTCGACCGGCTGGCCGATGACGCGGTTTTTGGTGTTGAGCAGCAACACCCAGAATATCTCCTGGTTCAGACTGCGGGCCAGCGGCGCGAGTATGGCGTAGGCGCTCTCGGGCGTTCGCACCGCAGGCTCATCATCGCGTCGATCATGCCGGAGATTGTGTTCGGCGACACGGCGGCTGATTTCGAGGGCGGCGGCCATTTCCATACACTTCACCTTGCCCATGCCCTTGATGCCCATTCCCCGCAGCTCGTGAAAATCCTTGCGGCAAAGAGTGGCCAGTCCCCCGCAGCGTCGCAACAGTTCGCGGGCCATTTCGGTGACATTCTTGCCGGGCACGCCCGAGCGCAGGATGATGGCCAACAGGATCTCGTCGGTAACATTGGAGGCTCCGCGGCGCAGGAACTCCTCGCGCGGGCGCATTTCCTGCGGCAGTTCCTTGACGGTCATGGGCATTGCCGGATAGAGGGATTTTTCAGAAGGGTATGAGTTTTGCCGGTCCATATTTCCTCCATGTTTGCAAGACACGATCAGCCACAGCAGCGGGCGGATCGGTATCCTCGATGTCAATCCAGGACGCTTCGGTCTGATGCCGGAACCATGTTTCCTGACGTTTGGCGAGCTGCCGTGTGCGGGTTACGGTGCGTTCGAACGCCTCGTCACGCGTGATCGTTCCGTCGAGCATGGCGCGCGCCTCGGCGTAGCCGATGGCCTTGGCGGCGGTGGGGGACCACTGCGGAAACCGTTGGCACAGCGCGCGCACTTCCTCGACGAAGCCGTGCCGGAACATTTCGGAGACGCGTCGGCGGATGCGCCCGTGCAACTGTTCACGTGGCAGCCGCAGCACAGCTATCCGGGACACGCGGTCCGGGCGCGACCAGTTGGCGGGCAGAGCGCCCGAGGCGTCCAGATGCTCCAGGGCGCGTATCAGGCGCCGCGGGTTACCGGGGTCGGAGAGTTTTGCGAGGGCATCCGGGGCGCGCGCGGCGATGGCCGCGCGCAGGGCTTCGGTACCGCCGCTTTCGAAGGTGGCTTGCCAGCGCGAGCGCGCGGCAGGGTCAGCGGCGCAGCCGTCCAGCCCGCGCGTGGCGGCCTTGATATAGAGGCCGCTGCCGCCGACCATGATCAGTCGGCAGCCTTGGTCAGGTCCGACTGCGGCGGCGGCCCGGGCGACGTCGGCCAGCCACATCCCGGCACTGCAACTCTGCTCGGGCGATGTCAGGTCGAGGCCGAAGTGTTTTACGCGATCGCGTTCCGCCGCGCCGGGTTTGGCCGTGCCGATATCCATTCCCTGATATACCGACATCGCGTCCGCCGCGATTATGACGCAGCCGAGCTTTTCAGCCAGTATCTGCGCGGCGGCGGATTTTCCGGAAGCGGTCGCTCCGGCCAATATCCATGCGTGTGCCATAGCGTCATTGCTGTTCTGTCGGGGGGGGTGAGCCGCCGCCCCCTTTCCGCAAATCGTGATGCCACTGGGTTGCCATGAAAAGAAAAACCCCGCAGCAGATGGCGGCATCAGCCACGTTGAAGGCCGGAAAATGCGCGTCGTGCCAGTGAAAATCCAGAAAGTCGATGACGTATGCGTGCCGTATGCGGTCGATCAGGTTGCCGACAATGCCGCCGCATATTAGCGTCATCGTGAGCGGCGCGAGCCGCAGGTGTTCAAAAAGATGCCTCCGGCGCCACACCAGAAAAGCCAGTGTGACGATCGAGAAGGAGACGAGCAGATACTGCCTGCCCGCGAGCATGCCCCAAGCCGCGCCGCTGTTTTCCACATAACTGAGATTGAACAGCCCGTTTATGACTGGAACCGAGCCATGAGGTTTAAGGCGGGTCACGGCGAGATGTTTTGTGGCTTGGTCGATAACCACCAGCAGGGCGGTGAAAAGGGCTACGCGCATGAAGCACTCTTAGCGCCGTCCGACCTGATAGCGCTTCTGCTCTATCTCGGACTGGCAGTTAATACAGTTTTTCGCGAAAGGCAGGACTTTGAGGCGCGACTTGCTGATCAGCGCTCCGCACATGTCGCAGATACCATAGGTGCATTGCTCTATAGAACGCAAGGCCTCGTCGATGTTGGCCACGGTCTGGTGCTGTGTGCCGACCTGCGTGAGGGTCTGAAGCCGGATGAAGGCATCAGTGCCTTCCTCCTCCAGATTCACCTCGTCGTTACGCTGCAAAGCCGCGGTGCGCATTGCGCCGGACTGGCCGGTGATGCGTTCGCGCATCGACAGCAGGTCAATCCGGAACTTGGCGAGATCTTTTTGACTGAAACGGTTGCCGGTTTTTGACGCGGGGGTACTGGCGGCCCCGGTTTTCTTGGCGACGGGCTTGACGGTTTTTTGGGACGGAACTTTTTTTGTCACTTTGGCCGCCGAAGCTTTTGGTTTCGCTTTGGTTGGGGTTTTTGCGGTCATGCTCTTCTTTTTGGGGGCGACAGCGGCTTTGGCTTTTGGCGGCGACACTTTTTTGACGGAAGCGCTTTTCGGTTTCTTGACGACAGCATGTTTTTTGGACGCTGTTTTCACTGCCGGCTTTTTGGCTTTGCTCGCGGTCCCCCCGGCCTTTTTCTGCTTCTTGATCGCCATAAGGTTTGCCCTTTCATTACCGTCAACAACACACATTGTGAGTGCTTTTGTGCCGATAGTATACGTAGTTGTAATTATAAAACAAGCGGGAAAAAGGGGGCGCTCAATCCGGCGTCCGCATGATCCAGGCGCGGACGGCTTCATCGGGCGGCTCCACTGATTCCAGCGTCGCGGCGGTTTCGCCGGATGCGCTCGGGACGGCAACGGTGTCGCCGGGCTTTTTATCGGCGAGGCACATGGCCAGGCGGCTTTTGTTCGAGATGATGTTCAAGCGCTCGTCATAATCCCATTCGCCCAGGATGGTGTATGTGATCCGTGTTCCGTCCGCCATAGCCAGGCGCACCGCGGTGCCGGGGCCTGCCCGGTCGCTGGCAGCGTTTGCGAAATCCGTGCCTTTTACATGCCGCAGTTCAAGCTGCAGCGCGGATTGTTTCTGCAGCAGTTGGCGCTGCAGGTCTTGGGCGGCCTGATACTCGAAATTTTCCCGCAGGTCGCCATAGCTGCGCGCGGTCGCAATATCACGGCTGTTTTGGGGCATGTCGACCTCCACCAGCCGTTTGTACTGTGCCTGCCGCTCCGCCAGCGAATGCCAGGAAGTCCAGCGTGCGGTGTCTTGCGCCTTGGCGGCATTCGCTTTTTTGCTGGCGACCAGCGCGGGGTCGAGTTTAAGCATGCGCCGCAAAAGAGAGTGGTGCGTGGAGGGAT
>JAQWAM010000186.1 GCA_028707675.1 Kiritimatiellia bacterium
AACACGTTCCGGCCACAGGTCTGCCATCACCCCCTTGATGCTGCTGCCGGGGATGACCGGGAAGCGGGTGTGGCGCTCGCGGATGACCGGCTGGTCGATCGCCCCTACGGATGAGCCCGCGCCGACGTGCAAGGGCGTGCGGGTGAAGATCGTGAGAATCGCTTGTTTCATGGTTTGTTTTCCTTTGTTTGTGGTCCGACACGGAGATCGGCCCTTACGAGAGAGCGGGGAACGACGAGCAGAGGCCTATGCCGAAGCCTTTCTCGCCAAAACGGTCGCTGCGCGGACGCTCGGGCGCAAGCGCGGACGCCAAGGCGCGCGCCTCCGCCGCAGTGCCGCAGTCGAAAACGTAAGACGAGCCCGCCGGCACCGCCAGTTGCGTCGGCTTTGGCCCGGACTTCTGGTCCCATCCCGAAAACGCTAACGGCTTGCCGACGCGCGCGGCAATGAGCCGGGCAGTGACCCCGGGAAGCATGACAGTTCCGAGCGGGGCGAGCTGCGCCTCCGTCAACTTGCGCGAATCGCGGCACCACCCCGGCAGCCAGCCGGCGTTGAACAGCGCGGGCGCGATCAGTGTCCAACGCAGCCAGCGCGTCGTGATCTCAGCCTGCGGCAGCCTTAGTCCGACCTCCAGCGGCCTGAGCCCGGCCACCCCCTGCTGACCGCCGATCACCAGCGCGCCGGGACAGTCCGAACGCCCGAAAATGTCGATGGTTTCCTTACCGCCGCGCGGCTTGATGTCGCATTCGGCCTGAAAAGCCAGAGTCACCTTCGGCCGCAGCCGCAGATATTCGGCTTGGTAGAGATGGCCTTCCAGCGTTGTTTGCCTTTCGCTGTCGATCGCGATGCCGATATTTCTCTCGACATCATAGAGGTCAGACTTGTCGGACATGTCTGACGCGTCTGACTCTCCGCCTTGATTGAGATACCGCGCGTAACGGTCGGCGGATATCCATGCCGGCAACTCCGCCTTGCCGAGCTTTTTCGGACGGAACGCGTGTGTCAGCGGACGCGGCAGATCCGTGCCCTCGCAAGGCGTCAACTCCATGCCGAGATCGAGCGGGCACGGCAGATATAAAGCTCCCTTGCCGGTGTGGAACGGGAACGGACCGAAAGTCTTGAGCGCGCCGAAACGGAAGGACGAGTCAACGTTCTTGTCCTTGCTCTTGCCCGCGTATGCCGCTTCGCGCTTGTCGCGGAAGGTGTGCTTGCCCGTGCCCTCCCAATCCTGCGGTTCAGGCCACTGACGCAGAAAGGCGTTGAACACGGCGTTCCAGAGCTGGTCCGGACGCGGCCAGTTGGCGCCGAGCCCCGCGTCGGAGGCCTCCATCGGACGGGCGTCCCGCAGGAAGAGCAAATCTCTGGGCTCAAGCATATAGGCGTGTTTCATCATTCAATCCTCCCCGCGGCTGCGGTTGATAAAGGTTTCGGCAAGAAACAGGTTGATAAAATCCAGCGGCCGCGGCATTCTCTCTTGGCTCTCCGAGTCCTGAGCCCGGGATCCGGGGTCCTGGGGGGCGAGCGTCCCCGCGAGCCGCGCCTGGCCGCCACCTTGGTCCCGCGTCCTGGGTCCTTGGCCCTGCCGCCCTGGGTCCTGGGTCCTGCGTCCTGCGTCCTCAGCACTGCCACCAGGCCCGGATCCTTCCGGCGACCAGCACGCCTTCAAATACCCGCCGATCTTTGCTTCCAGCGGTCCCCGCTCTTTGTCTTCGAGCCCCGTGCCTTGCCTCGACAGCACATGGCGCACCTCGGCCTGAACCACCGGCAGCATGGCCTTAAGCTCGTCAGGCCGGGCCAGCTCCAACGCGTAAGGGCGCAGCAGCCCGGCCAAGGCATAAGGAAAACGCCCCGAGAGTTTCCCGGCATCGGTCAGCCCGGTGATTTCGGCCATCAGGTCGAGCGCGCCCCCAGCCCACTTGCAGCCCCACTCGATGATCTCGCCGGAACGCTTGTAGAGCGAAACGGACAGCGCGGCTCGCCCGTACTCTTTCTTGGCCCGTTTTTCGGCCTTCTGCGCCTCCCGGACCAGCATCTGCAGCGGCGCGTTCTGGTGCCCCACCGCGATGCCGCATGACACCTCGCACTTGCCGCCGGGATACATGCGCCCGTCTTCAAAGTCAATTTTGAAGGCTTCGCGCAACGCTCTCGCGCAGGCTATCGCCCGGGTGGACGGCAGGATCGCCAACACGTCATCACCGCCCGCGTAGATCAGGTCTCCGTCATACGCCTCCACGACATCGCGCGCCTTGTGCATGGCGAAGTTGGCGAGCGCCTCGCTGAACTGGAGATGATAGGAGGGCGTCAGCAGTCGGCGCAACTTGGCGGCGCCCTTGAGATAGTCCTTGGCTTTGGGCGGGATCTGATCGAGAAATGCGGGCGTCTTGGCGCCGGAAACCCACTTGCCCATCTGGTCGCCATCCATGGCCAGCACGGCAATGTAGGGATTGGAGGACGCAGAACCCTGGACTCCGGACTCGGCGCTGTTGCGCTTGGCGACATCCTGGGTGGAATCGGAGCGCAGGGCTTTGCTGATGACCGCATCATCCAGCCCGAGCTTTTGCGGCAGATAACCGATTTCTTCGGGCCTCCACCAGAGGCGTTTGATCAGGTTCATGGCGCCGTAGCGGTGGGAGGGCGCCGTGAAGATTTGCCCGTGTGCTTTCGTCAGCTTGCCCCAAAATTCCTCATCGCCGACGCACTCTTCCTTGCCGGAAAGCGAGTCTTTGACGGCGGCAGTGGCGCCGACCGTATTCCACTGCGCGAAATCGCGCGTGTTGCGGCGGGCGGCGAGCTTGGCGTCAAGCAAGGCGTAATGGGCGCACCAGAGAATGCCGGAGTTTTTCAGCTTGCCGTCAGCGTTGAAACAGCGCGTGTCTTTGTCAGCGTCGTCCAAAGCTTCCGCAAACTTGATCATCGCCGTGATCCGATCGGCAACGCTTTCATCGTTATCGTTGTCACGCGGCAGCTTCGCGGCCTCTTGCAGACAGGTTTCGCGCTCCAGCCACGGCTGCACCGCCCAGGCAGTCTGCGGGAAAGCGTCAAGCTGCGTGTCCCAGCGTTCTTTCCATGCGGCTTTCGCTCCGTTGTCGAGCAGCCACTTCCATACGTTGTCGCCAATGTTCTCCAATTCGGACCGTATGGCCTGTTGCGCCTCGCGGGCAAGTCGCGCGCCCTCACCCGGCGGCACGATGGCCAGAAAGCGGTTGGTCAACGTGGGTGTAAGCAGCCAGTCCGCCACCTTGGCCTTGCCGCCTTTGTCTTTGACCAGCCTTTCCCATGTGGTTTGGGTCTGCCCGTCGTCGCCTTGCTTCCACTGCGCGGCATAATATTCCTCGCGGTGCAGCGCGTCGAAGATGCCGTTGCCGCGCAGACTGGGGAAGACGACCGCGTCGGGACCGGCCTGGTCGGTCACGGCTTTGATGGCATGCGCCACCAGCCAGGAGATCAGGTAAGAGCCGGACCAGAGGTCGCGGGCTGAGCGGGCCTGCGCGATGAAATCCTGCACCGGGCCGAACTGGAACAGCAGCAGCTCCGGGCGAACCTCTTTGTTGACTATGCAAGGCGCCAGAGCCGCGGTCACGGCCATGTGGTTCCAGATCGTGTGGTCTGGAATGCGTGTGTCCGCGGGCAGGAAGGCCAACGCCCGGTTGCCGTCCTTAGCCGTAGCGTTCTCCTGCCAGCGCCGCCAATACAGGAAAAAACGCTTATGCCAGTCATCGGTCTGGATTCCGCCGAGCGCGGTCTGGATGGCTTCCGAATGCGAGCCTGACCTGAAAGCGAAACCGTCCGGGAAGGGGTAGTGTTTCGAGGACAGCGGGTGAATAAAGAGAGGTTGCTTTTTGAAATCATGCGAGCATTCCCCTTTCGGGAATACGAAACGCTCGGCCGAGGAGGAGAACCAGTCTGCGGGCTTGCATTCTTTTTCTATCGCGCGACGAGCCTCTTCATCCGCGAATCCTGCTTGGGTTTGCACTCTTGCTGCGGCTTTTTCGTGTCCGGCGATATCAAAGCACTTGTCCGGCGCGTCATGCAGAAACGCCATCAGCTTGCGCTGCCACAGCACGGGATCAGATTGACTATGCATCATAGTGTGACTCCATCTTTCGGTTTGTTTTGAACCTGCAAAAAACCTGCCGCCCGCTTCGATGCCAGTCAGAATACATTAAAATTAGAATCTAAGGCATCATACGGTTATCTGCGGATATCCGCATGATATTAGGGCTGCTAGTTTTATATAAATATTGGCCTAATTTGCAAAAAGACGCAATAAAAAAATCCGGGGCAAAAAAATCCGGCCGAAAACGAAACCGGGGCGCTTCTAATTCGAATCATTCCGGCGCTTCCGCCACCATTCCGTAAAGCGCGTGCCGCTCGTCCAGCGGATAGTCGGCGGATCGCGCGGCCGGGGCAAGAAACGCGGCTATGATCGAATGCAATTGTTCTTTATCTTTGGTTTCGCACTCCCAGATCACCAGCACCTGCCATCCGCCGCGCCACAAAGCTCGCAGGTTCTCGGCGTCACGCGCCTTGTTCCGCGCGAACTTTTCCTTCCAGAATTTTTTGTTGGTGGCGGGCGCGCGCCTTGATGTCCGACAGCCGTGGGCGTGCCAGAAACAGCCGTGCACAAAAATGATCTTGCGGTGGCGCGGCAGCACGATGTCAGGGCATCCCGGCAACGCCCTG
>JAQWAM010000187.1 GCA_028707675.1 Kiritimatiellia bacterium
ATAGGTCTGATTGGCCGCTTTGTGTTCCTGCGCTATCCCGCTACGCAGCCGACTGCGCGCGCCGCGACGCCCAGCCCGGCGGCACGGGGACAACGGCATGCGACACCGCCAAAATGCTTATCATGTGATAACGACCTCTTCTTCAATCCCGCACCATTTTGACTTCCCGCGCTCCGATCTCGGCCGCGACGACCTTCTCTGAACCGGAAAAGCTGAATCTGACGGTCTTATTCTCACCGGAGGCGTTCACGACAGCCGCGCATTGACGGTCGCCCGCGGCGTTCTTCCATATTGTTCCAAAGACATTTTTGTCAGCGTCAAGCGGCCGCAGTTCGTCCTCAAGCGTCCCGAACACCAGAAACTCGGCATTGTCACGGCGAACGCGCGCGAGATCGTAAATAAGCTTAGCGCGCTTCTCGAACCGACCGTGCGGCCCGCCCTCGAACGGCACGGCGGGGATGATCCATCCGAACGCCTCGCCCCAGACCAGCGTCCGCGCATATTCGCGGAACGCCTCGTCATTGGACAGTTCCAGCGGCACGGGACGTCCGTAATGGACCATGTAGCCTGAATATATCGCCGGGAAGAGCGGCACGTCGAACGGCGTGTAGTCGGTTGCGTTCAAATAGACATCGATGAGATCGAGCCACATCTCACCCATCTGCTCGCTGATGACCGCGGCACCGCGTTTCACGAATTCGCGTTTGATTTCGGTCAACATCTTGCGGTAACCCTGCGCCCACCACTTGCCGCCGCCGAGGGGATGCCCGTGCGCCGGATTGTAACAAGGTTTCGGCCCGGAACAGGATATCTGATCGAAGTACACGCCATCCATATGCAGATCGTCGAGACAGCGGAGCGAAAGGTCATGAACAACCTTCTGCCAAGTCGAGCACCACGGGCACATCACTGCGAAACAGAAGTTCGTGTCCCAACTGCGATATATCTCCTCGTGGAGCGATCCGTCCATCCTCATCGTCGCGTCTTGTCGCGCATACTGGAAGCCGCACGTCGCCTTGTCCCATATTCTCCCGTTGATATATAACGATGTGAAATAGCCTGCCTGAGACTGTTTCTTTGAAAGTTCTCCGATTCCCACGAACGACGGGAAGAACTCCGGGTTGTTCCGGTTGGTGGCACGCCCGCCGCCGACCACCGCCCATTCGCTCCAAGTGAGATTCTTGCCGATGTCGGGCCATATCGCATCCATCGCGGCAAAAGTCCGCGCGGCGTGATTTGTGGGACCGCCGCCGATGATCCAGATGTGGGTGTCAGCGGCCTTCTTAGGAAAATTCGGACGATATGCGATCTTGCCTTTAGCCGCCCAGCGCTGCTTCAGCGCCCAGTCGCGGTAAATGTGCGCGGCCGTCCACCAGTCGCCCTTGAAGCAGCCGACAGTCACCGCAAACTTTGGTTCTTCCGCCGCCCTGCCGGTAATCCCCGCGTTCTCCACCAGTGTCTCGAACCATACCGTCCCGTCAGGAGAAACAGTCAGCGTCTTGTGGCTGCACTCATTGTCGTGAGCAGCGAAGTAGACACCAGCGTCACCAGTCATGAGCGCCGTCATCGGCAACCGATCGCTTGGATACTCGAAGCTGAAGAGTGTCGTGTTAGCCTTGTACTCGGTCATCTTGAGAAGCCGTCCGCCGACGTTTGCCTTCGCGGGGGTCAGCACCGTCGCCGCGGGATCATCCTCTTTCACCACACGGGTCAAGAACGGGTACTGGATGGAAAAGAGCGTCCATATCTCGTTGCGGTTATGTACCCGGATCGTCCATTCGCTCATGGCGTTATTCTGGGGCAGCGTAACCCTTGCGACTACGTCGAATGTCCCGACGGAGTCGGGCAGCGTCATCTCCTTCCAGACGAAGGTAGCGGTTCCGTTTTCATATTCGCACTGGCGCGAGTTGGCCGTCCGCCGGTCGCTGACGTGAACGAAGACGTTAGTGCCCGCGTCCACACGAACGAACCGCATTCCCCAGAACGCCGGAAAAGCTCGCGTCTCATGCAGAAACTCCGCACCGGCGGCCACCTTGTTGACAATTCTCTTCACGGCAAAACATTCCGCCTCGCCGCCGAACTCGATCTTCATCGCCTCGTTCTCGAGCGTCGCGCCCGCGGCAACAACGGCGAACATCGCCGCCGCCGCCATAATCGGCATCCTCATTCATTTTCCTTTCTTTCGCGTCCTTGGAAAGACACGAAGGTTGACGGTTCTTCACGTTCCATACCGTCCATGTCTTGCGCCTTTCCGGCGGCTGGTTGAAATCATAGGCAAGCCAATTGTACCAGATGGATGTTACCGCAATTCGAAGTTCGGGGCAAAGGACAAAGTAAAATCGCCTTGGGCAGAGTAAATGAGCCCTGCGGCACGTTTAGTCGTTCCGAAGTCGCGCTCAAGATCAAGAAGGCCGGCAAGTGGCTCGATGCGGGCGTGATCGGCGGCGCGGCGATCGAGGTGATGTGCGCCGAACCGCCGGACGTGAAGAGCCGCCTCCCGCAGCGCAGCATCCGCGCTGCATCGTCACGACGCATGTGGCGGCGTTCTCGTGCTCCTTTGAGAAAAACTTCTTCGAGTATTCAGTGGGAAAACTCCTTAAGATATGCATCGATCTGGACAGAGCGGCGGGAGTTGAACCCGCGACCTTTTGCACCCCAATCGCAAATCAATGTTTTTGGGGCGATTGTTCGAAACGTTTTGAAAACATTGCAACACCCTGCAACAGAATAACTTGGGAGACTTGAAATCGTCCGGATAAAATGGAGCCTTCGTGGGCTTTGGTGAATGTTTGACAAAGAAGTTCCAAAGAAAAAGGGTTCAAAACACGCTGTCTTTCGGCTTTTCAGCAAAAGGAATTCGGGTGGGGTATCGGAGTCTATCTCTTCCGTAGCCTAGAACCGGAACGCAAACAGAATATCAGTTCCGTCACGCCGTTTCAGTCCCCTGCGAGTCGGGCAAGAAGCAGGCTGTCCACAAGCGCCTGATCCGCCTTTAGGTCGAACTCAATCCCCGGACGCAAGAGCGACGCGCAGTCGCTCCTGAAGCCCGGATGCTCCATCTTGGCTGCCAGATTCTCGCGGTATTCGTTCCGGGTGATCCGGCGGCCTTCGGCCTCCATGTAATGCTCGAATACCGATACGATGAGCGCGGGATCGCAGGCTTGTGTGCGGAGGGCGGAGGCGATGTCAAACAGATCGCGGCCCTTGCGCCGCTGATAGAGCGCACGTAGCTTGGTCGCCAACAACTCGTTCAGGTCGTACACGGGTAGAACCGCCTTGCCGCTGAACCAGCGGCAGGTAACCGCAAACGGCTTCATTTGGATCGGCAGCGCCTGAAAATGCTCGCGGGTGTTGATCTCGACCTTGACCCTCAAAGGTTGGGGCGACGCGTCTTCGGATTGCAATCGGAAGGTCATGGTGGCCAGGCCGGGCCCCTGTTTGCGCTGCGGTACGCCCATCCAGCTTTCCAGTATTTCCCGGACGCTATTGAACACCGGGCCTATTGGTCCCGCCTCGCGCTGCACAAGATCGATATCTTCGGAATACCGCTTGGGCTCGTCGAAGAATAGTTTGTGCAGGGCCGTCCCGCCCCGGAAAACCAGTTGGCCGCTGATTTCGGCGTCTGAGAACAACTCCGCCAGCACCCGGCTGATAATCAGGTCCTGCTCCACCATTGCGTCCGCCTGCCAAGGGTGCCCAGCCGCCCGCCACTCGATAATGCCCGCACGCGGAATCACAGTTCGCTCTCCGGTTTCTCGTTGACGATGATCGCCCATGCGGCATCGCGTGAGCCGCTGCGCCGCTTGACCGACGGATTCAGCGGAACGTACACGGTCTTTCGTCCACGCACCTCGACGGCTAGAGAGGAGGCGAGCTTCTCAAAGCCAAGAGAATCGAGCATCCAGCCCAAGCGCTGCAGGACCGCGCTGCAAGGCTCCCGGCGGGCTGCTGCGGCCAGTTTGTCCGCATCAAGTGACTCGGCCAGTTCGGTTAAGACCGTGGCCGCCGCATCCATGCTGCCGTAGTGCTTCTGAAATCGGATGAGGTCGATCGCGGTCCATTCGGCGGTGGCAACGGGGATGTCCCCGGTCTGCATCCGGTGCGGTTGGGTCAACGCCGCAGCCATACCGGAGAAACGGAGGAACCGGATGCGCAACACAGGGGTGACCACCCCGCGCAGATACTCGGGCACCACCACCTGCAGTTCCTGGGGGCGCTGGTGCGCCGCGCCGTGCAGCATGGCCGCAGACAGGCAGCCCACATAGAAGGGCGAGCCGAGATATTTCATTAGGTCGGCCAGGAACCATTCGGCCGGTACGCAGCCAGCGGCGGCGTACGCCAGCGGCACCAGCACGTAAAAGCCCCGACGCACACGGACCAGCCGGCCCTTGCCGCACAACCGCTGCAGCGCTTTTATCAATGCTGGAGCCGCCTGAGCCAAAGCCTGGCGGGCTTCCTCCAAGGTAAACGAGTAACGGCCGGATCGTTCCAGCCCGTCCACCCATTCGCCCAAACTCTGAACGTGCTCGCTCATGACGTGTTGAACATAGCAAAACTGGACACAAAACGTCCACTTACGATATTTAAAACATTTCTTATAAAATTGTCTGCCGGTTAAAACAACATCCTCCACCGGTGACCGAATATAT
>JAQWAM010000188.1 GCA_028707675.1 Kiritimatiellia bacterium
ACGCGGCATTCATGGTGGCCGAGCAGGTTACGGTCGTGACCCGCAAGCGCGGCGAGGGCCAGAAGGCGGTCAAGTGGATCTCGGGCGGCGACGGCACCTACACGCTGGAGGAGGCCGCGCGCGACAAACCCGGCACGACCATCGTGCTCAAACTGCGCGAAGGCATGGACGAGTACCTGAACGAGTGGCGCGTACGCGAGCTGGTCAAAAAATATTCCAACTTCATAGCTTATCCTATCCGTTTCGGCGACAAGGGCGAGGCGCCTAAAGAAGATTCCGAGCCGCTGAACACCATGAAGGCCTTGTGGAAAAGGGCCAAGAGCGAGGTCACGGATGAAGAGACCAAGGAGTTCTACACCCACCTGACACACGACCACAACGAGCCGCTAAAGACCATCCACATGTCGGTCGAGGGCGCGATAGAGTTCAAGGCGCTGCTTTTCCTGCCCAAGATCGCCGGGTTCGACCTGATGATGCCCAACAAGAAACACGGCTTGAGCCTCTATGTGCGCAATGTCTTCATAGGCGCGGATCTTGACATGCTGCTGCCTGAATACCTGCGTTTCGTCAAAGGCGTCGCCGAATCCAGCGACCTGCCCTTGAACGTCTCGCGCGAGACGCTTCAGGACGACGCCGTGATCCGCAAGATCAAGAGCAACATCACCGGCAAGATTCTGGCCACGCTGGCGGAAATGATGAAAGACGCCGCGGACGACTACAAGACTTTCTATGCCGCTTTCGGTCGCATTCTCAAAGAGGGCATCCATTTCGACTGGGAAAACACCGACAAGATCAAGCCGCTGCTGCTGTTCCACTCCGCCAAGCGGGATGACGGCGCGATGATATCGCTAAAGCAATATGCCGAGGCCATGCCGGAGACACAGAAGGACATTTACTATCTGCTGGCGGACAGCCCTGAGGCGGCGCGCCATTCTCCGCACATCGAGGCCGTGGCGGCTCACGGCTACGACGTGCTTTTCTTCACCGACGCGATCGACCAGTGGATCGTGGACAACCTGCGCGAATACGAAGGCAAGAAACTGGTTGCCTTGGACAAAGGCCAACTGGAACTGGGCAGTGACGAGGAAAAGGCCGAGGCCAAAAAACGGCTCGAGGCCGCGGCCGGCGATTACAAAGATCTCGTGACGTTGATCCAAGACAGATTGAAGGACGAGGTGCGGGAAGTGCGCCTGTCGCCGCGTCTGACCGGATCGGCCTGCTGTCTGGTGGCTGACGAGCACGCTTTGAACGCCAGCATGGAGCGGCTGATGCGCGCCATGAACCAAGAGGTGCCAAAGCAGTTGCGCACGTTGGAGCTGAATCCAGACCACGCTTTGGTCAAGCGCATGCAGAGCATGTGCGAGGAGAACAAGGACAACACGCGCCTGGCCGACTATGTCGAGCTGCTGTACGGGCAGGCGCTGGTGGCCGAAGGCTCCGCGCCCAAGAACCCGCAACGATTCACGCAACTGATGGCCGACCTGATGGCCAGCGCGCAACCGGATTCCTGATGTCTCCACCGGGTTCCGGATCCCACTTCTTGGGTCTTGAGTCCTGCGTCCTGCGTCCCCGCCCCCTGAACCCCGAATCCTGGCCCCATATATATGCCTGAACACATCATGCGGCTTTTAAACAGCCCGTACGGCCCTGACGTGCTGCGGGTTGTGAAGGTGTGTTTTCTGGTGTTTCTGGGCATCGCGGCTCTGGCTATTTTGTGTTCGTCTTCAGGCAAGCCTGGCAAAACGAGTTTCGGCTTGTTGCGCATGGTCTTCACGATCCTGTTCGCGCTTGTTTTGGGGTATCAGGCGACATGGCAACTGGCCGGTTTCACCAAGCCGGAGTTCGTAAAGTTCATGCGCCGCTATAACCGCCGTCCCAACGCGGCCGAGCTGCAGGTGGCGCGCGGGCCTTTGTTGGACTGCCGCGGCATGGTGCTGACCGCGCCGGTGCGGGGCGATGTCTGGGGGCGGCGCTATCCGCTGGGCGCGGCGGCGGCGCATCCGCTGGGCTACTATCACCCGCGTTTCGGCATCACCGGTGTCGAGCGCGTCTGCGACCCGATCTTGAGCGGCTACACGGCGGAGGGCGGAGACGTCAGGCCCGGAAGGGCCTTGTTCGCGCAGCGCGCGGAAGAGGGAGCGGAAGTGGCTCTCACACTTGACGCGCGCCTGCAGATCAAGGCTTACGACCTGCTGTCCGGGCGCAAAGGCGCCGTGATCGTCATGCGCCCGCATGACGGCGCGTTGCTGGCTATGGTCAGCTCGCCGGGCTTTAATCCGCAGACCCCTGAAGCCGCGCTGCGGGACGAGGTAAACAAGCCCGCCTTCAATCGCGCGACTCAAGGACGTTACGCGCCGGGGTCGGTATTAAAGATACTGGTGGCGGCGGCGGCCTTGGAGAAAGGGCTTTCGCCGGTTTTCCAGTGTCCGGCCCAGGGCTATATCGCAGGCCCCGGCACACCGCCGATACGCGACAGCGAGTATTACGCCCGCGCGCGTCAGGGAAAATCTTGGCAAGGCTGGGGCCGGCTGGACATGAAGGCGGCCATGGTTCACTCGTCGAACGTTTATTTCGCGCAGCTCGGTGTGGCATGCGGGGTGGATGATTTTAAAGGCATGATGGAGCGGGCGCAGATGAACGCGTCGCTGACCTATCTGAAAAACGCGCACGGCGAGCTGCAGAGCGCGCGCGGCAACTTCCCCGGTGTCCGCAAAGCTCCTGAGCTGGCGCAACTGGCGATCGGGCAGGGGGCGATGCTGGTGACCCCGCTGCACGTGGCCTGTTTCACGGCGGCTGCGGCTGCCGACGGACGCATGATGCGCCCGCGCCTGCTGCGCGACGCAAAAGCCGAAGAAGCGTCGCGTTTGTTTTCCGCGAAGACAGCCGAACGGCTCAAGGTCATGTTGCGCGAGACCGTGGCTAAAGGCACCGGCCGCGGTGCCGATGTGGCCGGTCTGGAGGTCTGCGGCAAGACCGGCACCGCGCAGGCGGCGGGCGGCGGGGATCACGCATGGTTCACCTGTTTCGCCCCGCGCCGGCGGCCGCGCTTGGTCGTGACCGTGTTGGTGGAACACGGCGGTTTCGGCGCGCGCGCGGCGCTGCCGGTCGCCCGCGCCCTTCTGGAAGAGGCAGACCGCCTGGGGTATGTCAGACAAAAGTAAACCGTGTGTTGGGGGGCGAGCGTCCCCGCGAGCCGAAGGAGCAAAAGTCCCGAACAATGTCTCGCAAGAGCAAACAGAATAGCGCGTTATCGCCGGTCGGCGCGGTCACAGGACTTTTCCTTCTGTCAGCGCTTGCCGTATTTTTTGCCTGCTTGTCAATCCTCGGCGTCAAACTCAGCAACGCGCCAGCATTGCCGTGGGAACAGTTGATCCCGATCGGAATTTATTTGGCCGGCATACCGCTGCTCTTGGTCTGGCTGAAGATGATCGGCTGGAAAGGCGACGCCGGCTTGCCGGGCGCGGTCTTCCTGCTATGCGGCATGGGGCTGGTGGTCCAGTTCCGCATGGGCAGTTTCGCGCAAGATTTGGAGCGGCCCTTGGCCCTGCTGCCCTTCCCGCTGGGGCTGGCCGCTTTTTTTGTCGGAGGCACCGTGACCGGCAAAGGGCGCGGCCGCTGGCTCGCCGGCACGGGGGGGCTGGCGTATCTGGCCGCCGTTGGGGTCTTCGCCGTGATGCTGCTGCTGGGCCGACGCTTCCGGGGCGGGGTCTACATGCCCGGCCACATGAACCCCTCCGAGATCATCAAGCCGCTGCTGGTGATTTTTCTGGCCTCTTACCTCAGCAGGCGGCAGAAGGATTTTTCGGAAACGCAGGTCGGCATCCCCGTGCCCGCGCTCGACTCTCTTTTGGCGCTAATATTCCTATGGGCGCTGCCCATGCTGTTTGTGTTTCTGCTGAAAGACCTCGGCCTGATGATGCTGATGAACGCGACTCTGATCATCATGCTCTTCGCGGTCTCGAATGGCACCGGCTATCTGGCCTTGGGTCTCGCCGCCGTGACCGCGGCAGGGTTCGGCATGCGCGTGATCTCGTCGAATGTCCGCAACCGCTTCGACGTGTGGCTCAACCCGTTCACCGATCCTACCGGCAAGGGTTGGCAGACCTTGCAGGCGCTCTGCGCCATGTACTCCGGCGGGGCTTGGGGCGCGGGCTTGGGCTCAGGCGTGCCGCAGGCGGTGCCGATCGTCACATCCGATTTCATTTACGCGGCGATGGCCGAGGAACTCGGGCTTTTCGGCTGCGCCGTGCTGATGATGGTTTACGCCGTACTGTTCTCTCGCGGCTTCCGCGCCGCCGGCGCCACGCGCACACCTTTCGAGCGTCTGCTGTGCGTGGGGCTGACCGGATCGCTGGCGGTGCAGACGCTGATCAACGTGGCGGGCGTGACCAAGGCTCTGCCCATGACCGGCGTGACCCTGCCGTTCATCAGCCACGGCGGCAGCAGCCTGATCACATCAATGCTGATAGCCGGTTTGCTGACAGGGCTCTCCGACCGCAAATAGGCGAACCCGTTGCAGCCTGCGGTTCTGGCGCCTTGGCGACGTACCGGAGACCGGCCCCTTTTGGGGGCTTCTCCAGCAATAATCTGTCTTGCTTTCGGTAATCATGAGCATGTTCAATAACAACAAAAATGGTTGTTAGATTAC
>JAQWAM010000189.1 GCA_028707675.1 Kiritimatiellia bacterium
TAACTCTTAACTCTTCCCTCTTCACTCTTCCCTCTTCCCTCTTCACTCTTCCCTCTTAACTCTTCACTCTTCCCTCTTAACTCTTCCCTCTTATGCAGCGTGTGGCCATAACCGGAGGCATCGCGTCCGGCAAGAGTCTTTTCGCCCGTTTCCTGGCCGGTGCGGGCGCGGAGGTGATTGACGCCGACGACGTTGTCCACCGGCTTGAGGGTCCGGGCGGCGCGGCGGTGCCGGCGCTGACGGCGCTGTTCGGCGGCGGGATCATCGGCGCCGACGGCGGTGTGGACCGTCAGGCGCTGGGCGGGCTGGTTTTCGGGGACGCCGCCGCGCGCGCGAAGGTCAACGCCCTGCTGCACCCGCTGGCGCGGGCTGAGATCGCGCGCTGGCTCGCCCGGCCCGGGGGCGGCGTGCGGGCGGCGGTGGTGCCGCTGCTGTTCGAGGCCGGGTGGCAGGACGGGTGGGATGCGGTCATATGCCTGGTGTGCGGCGCGGAAGCGCAGAGGCGGCGGCTGACGGAGGGCCGCGGCCTGACGCGCGAAGAGGCGGAGCGGCGCATCGCCGCGCAGATGCCGGAGGCGGAAAAAGCCGCCAGATCAGACATTGTCATAAACAACAAGTCCGACGCAAAAGCGTTGGCGAAAGCGGCGGCGGAGGTCTACCGCCAGTTGACGGAGAGAGCCCATGAGCACAGATCAAACAACGCCAGAGAGTAATCAGCAATCCGCGCCGGCCGCGGCAGCGCCGCAGGCGGAGACTAAACCGCAATGGCCGCGCTTCACGCCGCGGCCGACCGGCACGGTGGCGCGGCCGTCATCGTCGTCGGAGCGCCGCGGCAAAAGCGGGCGGGGACGCTCGCGGCCGCAGAAGCACCACAGCCGCGGCGGCGGCGCCCAAGGGTCGAAGCGCCAGGCGCCGGCGGGGCTGCCCGCCGACCTCGAGGCGCGGCCGGAACGCCCCCCCGCGCCGGCGGTGCCGGAAAACCAGCCGCCGCCCAATCCGGAGAACCTGCCGGATCTCCACCTGACCGTCCTGCAGAAACAGGACATTTCGGATCTTCTGGAGTTCCTGCCCAACCTCAATCCGGAGCAGGCCAGCTCGATGCGCAAGCACGAGATCATCTTCGAGGTGATCCGCAGTTACCTGCGGCGCGGCGGCACGGTCATAACCAGCGGCGTTCTCGAGATCCTGCCGGACGGCTACGGCTTCCTGCGCTCTCCCAAGAGCAACTACCTGCAGTGCCCGGAGGACGTTTACGCCTCGCCCACGCAGGTGCGGCGCTTCGCGCTGCGCACCGGCGACCTGGTGGAGGGTCCGGTGCGCGATCCCCGCGAGAAAGAGCGCTTCTTCGCGCTGGGGCGCGTCGATATGGTCAACGGCAAACCCGCGGCCGAGGCGCGCCGGATAGTCCATTTCGAGAATCTGACGCCGCTGTTCCCGGACCGGCGCATCCGGCTGGAGACCGACGACAAAGAGCTTTCGATGCGGGTGATGGACATCTTCACGCCGATCGGTTTCGGTCAGCGCGGCATCATCGTGGCGCCGCCGCGCACCGGCAAGACCGTGCTGCTGCAGAAGGTGGCCAACGCCATTTCCGCCAATCATCCCGACGCCGTGCTGATCATCCTGCTGATCGACGAGCGCCCGGAAGAGGTCACGGACATGCAGCGTCACACCAAGGCGCAGGTCTTGAGCTCGACCTTTGACGAGGCGCCGGAGCGGCATGTGCAGGTGGCGGAGATGGTGATCGAGGTGGCCAAGCGGCAGGTAGAGAACGGGCGCGACGTGGTGATACTGCTGGACAGCATCACGCGTCTGGCGCGGGCTTACAACACGGTGCAGCCGCACAGCGGCAAGATCCTCTCCGGCGGCGTGGACTCCAACGCGCTGCACAAGCCCAAGCGCTTTTTCGGGGCGGCGCGCAACATCGAGAACGGCGGCAGCCTGACCATCATCGCGACCGCGCTGGTGGATACCGGCAGCCGCATGGACGAGGTGATCTTCGAGGAGTTCAAGGGCACCGGCAACATGGAACTTTGCCTGGACCGGCAGCTTGTCGACAAGCGGATTTTCCCGGCGATCAACATCGAGAAATCCGGCACGCGCAAGGAGGAGCTGCTGCTGTATCCGGAAGAGCTGAACCGCACCTGGATCTTGCGGCGGGCCCTCACCGGCGTGCCGCCGGTGGATTCGATGGAGATGATCATCAAGCGGCTCAAGGGCACCAAGAGCAACGCGGAGTTTCTGGTGGGGATCAAGGAGCAGTGAAGAGGGGAGAGGGAAGAGTGAAGAGTGAAGAGGGAAGAGTGAAGAGGGAAGAGTGAAGAGTGGAGAGGGAAGAGGGAAGAGTGGAGAGGGAAGAGGGAAGAGGGGATGCTTGGAATTCGGAGTCCTGGGTTTTGAGTCTTGGGTCCTATTACGCTGATTATGCGTGAGTTCGGGTGCGCGACATGCTAAACTGTTCGCCTTTTTTTGAAAGCAGCGGGATGAAAGGTTTTATCGGATGAAGGTCAACACGCAGAAGGTCGGCCCGTGTCGGGTCAAGTTAATGGTCAAGGCCGAGGCGGACGAGACGCGCAAGGACTACGAAGAAGTTTTGGGTTTGTTCATGAAGAACGCGCGTGTGCCGGGTTTCCGCGCGGGCAAGGTGCCGCGCGAGATCGTCAAGCGCGATTTCCACAAAGAGCTGACAGAAGAGGTGCAGCGGCGTTTGTTCCGCAACCTGTACGGCAAGGCGCTGGAGCAGGAGGGGATCAAGATGGTGTCGCTGGTGGATGCGGGCGACATGCTCTTCTCGCCGGAGACCGGCATACTTTTTTCGATGGCGGTTGACGTGCCGCCGCAGTTCGACCTGCCCAAGTACAAGAAGATACCGGTCACGTTCGATGATCCGTCCGTGACGGACGAGATGCTTGAAAAATACATCGAGAGTCTGCGCAAGGAGATGGTCAAGTTCGAGGACGCGGACGGGACGCGCGAGATCGGCGCGTCCGATCTGGTGCAGATAGATTTCCGCGGCGAGATTGACGGCCGCCCCGTTGCGGAATTGGCTGAAAAGGCCCGCCCGCTGGCCGCGGGCGAAGGATTCTGGGTGAACATGGAGGAAGGGCGCTTCATGAGCGAGATCATCAGCGCGCTTAAAGGCATGCGCATGAATGAAAGCAAAGAGGGCATCGAAGTGGTTTACGGCGACGATGCCGAGATCGAAGCCTTGCGCGGCAAGAAGGCTCTTTACTCGCTTACGGTCAAGGCGGTCAAGGTCGCGCGGCTGCCGGATGATGAGGTGTTTCTGAAAACCCTCAACGTGGAGTCCATGGACATCCTGCGCGAACTCTGCCGGGGCAAGCTGTCGGAGATGACCCAACGCGTGGCCGAGCGTCAGCGCGAGCAGGTCGCGGTGGATTTTCTGCTGAAGAAGGCGGATTTCGAGCTGCCGGAGTCGCAGGTGAACGAGGAGATCCGCCAGTCACTGGAGCGTTTGCTGCACGACGCGCAAAACCGCGGAATGAAGCGGGAAGACCTGGAGAAAAACCGCGACGCGATCATCGGCAACGCCACCGAGAACGCCAAGCGCACTTTGCGCCTGCGTTACATATTGGGCGCCATCGCCGAGCAGGAGGGCATAACCGTCAGCGACGGGGAGACGGACCAGGAACTCGCCAAGTTGGCGCAGAGTATGCGCATGAACTCCGAGAAGGTGCGCGCGGACATGGAAAAGAACGGGCGGCTCGACGATTTCAAGGAGAGGATCCGCGACGACAAGACCTTGCGGTTCATACTGGACGGGCTAAGAAAGTAACGAGGGCTATAACATGACGCACACATCCCAATCTTCTATGCTGGTGCCCATCGTGGTGGAGCAGACCGGGCGCGGCGAGCGGGCCTACGACATCTACTCGAGGCTGCTGCAGGACCGCATCGTTTTCATCGGAACCGGCATCAACGACGAGGTCAGCAATGTGATCATCGCGCAGTTGCTGTTTCTGCAGGCGCAGGACGCGGCCAAGGACATCTCGATGTACATCAACTCGCCGGGCGGGTCGGTCACGGCGGGTCTGGCCATTTACGACACGATCCAGTTCATCTCCTGCGACGTGGCCACCTACTGTGTGGGACAGGCTGCCAGCATGGGCGCGGTGCTGCTGGCGGCGGGCGCCAAGGGCAAGCGCTTCTCCCTGCCCAACGCGCGCATCATGATCCACCAGCCTTGGGGCGGCGCCGAGGGCAAGGCGTCGGACATCAGCATCGCGGCCAAAGAGATACTGCGTCTGAAAGACCGGCTCAACGATATCCTGGCCAAGCACACCGGCAAGAGTTTCGACACGCTTTCCGCCGACACCGAGCGCGACTATTTCATGTCCGCCGACGAGGCCAAGGCCTACGGACTTGTTGACGATGTCCTGTTTAACCGCAAGCCGGAGAAGTGATATGGCGCGAAGACCACCCGTGAGAGACGAATTGACCTGTTCATTCTGCGGCAAGCCGGAAAGCGGGGCGCTTTTGGTCGTGCCCGGGCCCGAGGTGAACATCCGCGAGGAGTGCCTTGATATCTGCCAGCACATCGTGCAGGAGAGCCGGCCCGCGAAAGGCCGTAAGGCCGCGGCCAAGCTGGCGCCCCTGAAAGTGCCGCC
>JAQWAM010000190.1 GCA_028707675.1 Kiritimatiellia bacterium
CAGCGAGAAGATGGCGGCCGGCGAGTTGTCGGCCCTGATGGGCACATGGTTCAAGAGAGCCACTCAAGCCATTGAATCCTGCCGCGGCACGGTAGACAAATTCATCGGCGACGCCATCATGGTGCGCTGGTCTTCCGAGCAGGGGGCCGGGGTGGAAGAAACGGTGCGCGACGCCTTGCGCGCGGCCTGGAGCCTGCATGAGGTTTGTTTGCGCATCAACGCCTCCGTCAAGCTGGACGAGCCTTTCCGCATCGGTGTCGGGATCAATACCGGTCAGGCGGTTTTGGGCAGCATCGGCGGACGCGGTTACCGCGAGTACACGGCGATCGGAGACGCGGTCAACATGGCGTTCCGCTTCGAGACGGCTTCGAAGGAACTGGGCAAGGATGTCGTGATCGGGCCGGAGGCCTGCCGGCACCTGCCGGAAGAGTGGTGGGCCGGCGCCATGCGCTCTGTGACCGTCAAAGGCAAAGACGAGCCTGCGGAGGTCTGGGCGATCGATTTCGGGGATATAGCGGCATTCATTTGAAGGTATCGGAACTTATTGGCATGACAAACGACGCTTTTACGGACTCTTGGGTTTTCGCTTGGTGTGTGGTGCCGCTGTTGATTTTCGTGGCGCGCATACTGGATGTCAGCATCGGCACCCTGCGGCTGATTTTCGTCGCCAAAGGCTATCGTCTTTACGCGCCGATCCTCGGCTTTTTCGAGGTGCTGATCTGGCTGCTGGCGATAAGGCAGATACTGAACCACATCGACAACCCCATGTGTTACATCGCTTTCGGACTGGGCTTCGGCGTGGGCAACTACATCGGCATCCGACTGGAGGAAAAACTCTCGCTCGGCACGGTGATGGTGCGGGTAGTCCCAAAATTAGACACCTCGGATTTGATCGGGCAGATGCGCCGCGAGGGGTTCGGGGCATCTCTGGTGGACATAGAGGGCATGTCGGGCAAGCTCAAGATGATTTTCACGGTCACCAAACGGAAAGACCTGAAAACCTTGTTGAAAATCATAAAGTCCAACAATCCCAACGCTTTCGTCACCGTTGAGGACGTAAAGACCGCCAAGGACGGCTATTTCGGCCTGGCGCGCGGAAAGGCAGCGTCATCTTGGCTGCCCGGAGCCCTGCGCAACCGCAAATGAGCGTCGGTTTGGTTGCGGTGCCGCGCAAAGCGGTGCCGCAACCCGCGCGCAGCGCGGTTTTTGACACCGCACTCCAGATCCGGGACGGCTGGAATTTTGGAGTGCGCGCGGCAAGCGTACCGCTGTGCGGGACGCGCGACACCGCTTTTGAGTGCAGTTCCGCAATAAAAAATTTTACCGAGGCTTGACCTGCTGGCGTATTTCTGTTAAAACATCTGGTATACAAGTTTAGGAGTACTGGGATTTTTAATTGCTGAAGGGTTTTTTATGGCGGATAACGCATGGCTGGGCAAGGTTAGGCAGGCGCGTCGACTGCTGCGCGACGGCGGGACGCTGAACGGTATTTTCTGCAAGGCCACCGCGCCGGAGTTCATCGAGTGTGTCGGCCACGCCGGTTTTGATTTCTGCATTCTGGACATGGAGCACGGGCCGTCCGGATTCGAGACGCTGCAGCACCTGATCCGCGCCGCCGAGGTTTCGGGCGTAATGCCGTTCGTGCGGACGCGCGACGCGCTGGAGGTCAGCATCGCCGCGCCGCTGGACTTGGGGGCGGCGGGCATACAGGTGCCGCAGGTGGCCTCCCGCGACACCGCCGATTCGGTGGTGCGCGCCGCGCGCTTCGCCCCCACGGGACAGCGCGGCGTCTGTCGTTTCGTGCGCGCGGCGGCTTTCTCCGCCATAGGCCGCGCGGAATATTTCGCGGCGGCCAACGAGGCGCTGGTGATCCTGCAGCTCGAAGGCACATGCCTTGATGCCTACGCCGAGATCGCAAAAACCCCCGGTGTAGACATATTGTTCATCGGGCCTTATGATCTTTCGCAGAAGCTGGGTTTGAACGGCGACATCGAGAATCCGCGCGTGCAGGAAGAAATCCGCAAGATCATCGAGGTCGCCAAGGCCAACGGCAAGACGGTCGGCATTTTCGCCGACACGCTGGGGCAGGCCCGGCTCTGGAAGAGTTTGGGCTGTCAGTACATCGCGTACTCTGTTGACGTAGGCTTGTTTTACAACGTCTGCCGCGAGACCGCGCAGGCGTTGAAAGGCTTGTGAGATGGCTAGAAGTTGGAAACGTTTTATTGCGCTGCTGGGGCCTGGCATATTCGCCATCGGTTATTCGATCGGCACCGGCAGCGTGACGGCGATGGCCAAAGCCGGCAGCCAGTACGGTCTGCGGCTTCTGTGGGTGCTGGCGCTGAGCTGTGTCTTTTCCGGTTTCCTGATGGAGGCGTACGGACGTTTTGCCGTGGTTACCGGCGAGACGTCGCTGCACGGCATCCGCCGGCATCTGCCCGGCGGCAAGGCCGCGGCCATCGCGATATTGATAGGTGTGGTCACGGCACAGTACACCTGTCTGGGCGGCATACTGGCGCTTTCGTCCGGCGCGGTCTATGAAACTCTGGGACTTTTTTTCCGGGCCATGCCGCAAGAGAGCTACTGGGCGAGTCTGTCGATCGCGGTGGTGTTGATAGCTGTCATTTACGCTCTGCTCATCAACGGGCGCTACAGCTTTTTCGAGAAAGTGCTGGTCTTTTTCGTGACGCTGATGGGAGCGACCTTCATCATTTCCATGTTCGTGGTGTGGCCATCGCCGGAAATCCTGAAACAGGCGGTGGTGCCTTCCATTCCTCAGCAAGAGGGAGCTTTGCTGATGATCGCCTCTTTTGTGGGCACTACTATGTGCGCGCCGACTTTTGTGACGCGCCCGCTGCTGCTCAAGGAGAAGGGGCTGACAGCCGATAACCTTACGGAGCAGCGCGTCGACGCGGTCGTTTCGGTAACGCTGATGTTTGTGATCAGCGGCTCGATCATGACCGTGGCGGCGGGAGCGCTCTACGCGCACGGCAAGGAGATAGTCAAGATACTGGACATGGCGCGCACGCTCTCGCCGCTGGCCGGCCGGGCGGCGGTGGCGCTGTTCATGTCCGGCACGGTCTGCGCCGGGCTCTCTTCGATTTTCCCGATCCTGATGGTGGCGCCCCTGCTGCTCTCCGACTACCGCGCGGGGCGGATGGAGACCCGGACGCGCTCGTTCAAGCTGATCTGCCTGGCGGCCTGCGCGCTGGGTCTGGTCGTGCCCGCGCTGGGGCGCAATCCCATCTCCATCACGATCATGGCGCAGGTGGCGAATGTGTTTGTGCTGCCGCTCACGGTGCTGGCGATCGTGCTGCTGGTCAACCGCAGGGATCTGATGGGCGACAACAGGGCGGGCCTTACCCTCAACGCCGGACTCGCCCTGGCTTTCGCATTCTCATGCGTCATCGCCGCCACCGGCGTGCGCGCCATTTTGGGGACTCTAAAGTCCGAACAGATCGGCATGCGTACCGGTCGAGATTGCCACCAGAATCAGTTCTTATTTTATCGTCAGCAAGCTCTAGTCCTCCAGCATGGATTCTACGGCTTCCCGTGCGGTGGCAAACGGCCCTACGAGGTTGCGGTCATCAGCGACATTCTTGACAGCTTCCAGCAAGTCGTCGCTAGGCACCTTCAGGCGCAGCTCAAAAGGAATGGCCTTTTCGCGCAACGCCTGCCGCAGAAACATGTTGACCGCCGTGGTCATGTCCAGACCGAACTGCGCAAAAAGTTGCTGCGCCTGTGTTTTGACGGTGCTGTCCAATCGGATGTTGAGATTTGTTGTAGCCATAATTCACCTGACCTGTTCTTAGATGCGCATATATTGTGCCATTGTGAGCACGTTGTCAACACAAAGGTCGTGGCTTGAGTTTGCAAATCACGTAAAGAAAGGGATCATGCCATGCGACTAAGCTTAACCACTTTATTTTCGATCGCGGCGCTGTCGGTTTGCGCGCGGGAGCCGGACGCGCTCAAGCCGCCGCGGCATGCGGGGCCGCCGCTGCCGCTGCACTCCGTCACCAACCGCGCCTTCCAGGGCATTCCCAGCATGGCTGTGGCGCCGGGCGGGCGGCTGTGGGTCAACTGGTACGCGGGCCGCACACCGGGGGAGGACCACAACAACTACGTGGTGTTGAGCACCAGCGGCGACAACGGCCAGACGTGGAAGGAGGCGCTGGTCGTTGATCCCGACGGAGAGGGTGTCCTGCGCGCGTACGATCCAGAAGTATGGATCGATCCGTCAGGACGGCTGTGGCAGATCTGGGCGCAGGCGGTCTCGCACGACAAACAAGCGCACACTTGGGCGATGGTTGCGGACGACGCGGATGCGGAGCAGCCGCGCTGGAGTGCGCCGCGCGTAGTCGCGCCGGGCGTGATGATGTGCAAGCCGATCACGCTGCGCGACGGCACATTGGGTTTCCCCGTTTCTGATTGGGAGGGCCGGCGGCTGAAAACGCCGGAGGCGGCCACGGCGGGTTTCTGGGTCTCCACGGATCAGGGCGCGACGTTCACGCGTCGCGGCGCGGCTCTGGTGCCGGTCGAGCACCGCACCTTTGACGAGCACATGTTCGTCGAGCGCAAGGACGGCTCGCTCTGGATGCTGGCGCGCACGGCTTACGGCATCG
>JAQWAM010000191.1 GCA_028707675.1 Kiritimatiellia bacterium
CCAAGCTGATCGGGGTGATCAAAAAAGCTGACACATCCGATAACGACATGGTCACCGCCTGCCAGAACCTCGGCTGGTGCGGCACGCGCACGGCTGTCGCGCCGTTGGCCGCCCTGCTTTCGAGCGACAAGGCGCACTTGCGCCATGCGGCGCGCTACGGTCTGGAGATGATCCCTGATCCCGCTGTCGAGACCGCGCTGTGCGAGGCGGCGGGCCGACTCTCCGGCCCCGCTCTCGTGGGTGTGCTGCAATCAATGGGCAATCGCGGCAACGCGCAGTCGGTCGCCGTGCTCAAAAGTCGCATGGATGATGCCGATCAGTCGGTTGCCGCGGCTGCTGTGCAAGCGCTGGGCAAGCTGGCCACGCCCGCGGCGATGGACGCGCTCAAGGCTAAACTCGGCGTTTCGGCCGATGTGGCGGCGGCGTATCTCAACGGAGCGGGGAAGCTGGCCTGTACAGATGCGGACCGTGCCGTTTCATGCTATGCCGATCTGCGGGATACCGCTTCGGCGGCATCGCCGGCAGTGCGCGCGGCGGCATTGCGCGGCGCGGTTGTGACCGGAGGGAAAAAAGGTCTGGCGGTATGGCAGGAGGCGATTGCGGTGTCCGATAAAGCTACGGTTGACGCCGCGTTGCGCGCGGTGCTTGACACGCCCGCGGGCGCGGAGGCCACCAAGATTTTTGCCGCCGCGCTCGCCAAAAACCCTTCTGTTCAGGTGCGTCTGGCCACCGTGCTCGGCCTGCGCGGTGACACGGCCGCCGTGCCGGCGCTGTCCGCTCTTGCCAAGGGTAAAAAAGCCGCCACGCCCGCAAGCAGTCTGGCCGCGGCTTCCGCCTTGGCCGCCCTCAACGATCCGTCCGCCTTGCCGCCGTTGCTGGCGCTGGCCAAGCATACAGACAGCGCGATCGCCGGAGCCGCCAAGAACGCGATCATGGGGTTCGCCGGCAAGGCTGCTGATGACGCTGTGTTGAGCATGATGGCCGACAGCAATGCGGCGACAAGGCTCGACGGTATAGACATGGCGATGCGCCGACGCATGAAGGTGGCGGTGCCCGCGCTGGTGAAAATCAGCGCCGCCAGTGACGCTAAGATACTCGACGCCGCCGTCAGCGCGTTAGGCGATCTCGGCAGTGACAAAGAGATTCCCGCGCTGTTAGAGGTCATCAAAAAGAATCCGCAGAGCGAGACCGTTGTGCGCGCTCTCGCCGCGCTCTGTACCCGTTACGCTCGGCCCCGCGCCGGAAAGACCGTGATTCACAGCGCGGCTTACGGCAGCTTCGAGAACGATCTGGTCAAGGATGTCACCGCCAACGTCCAGAAACTGGTGGATGTGGGCTCCATCACTATTCAGGCATCCGGTCGCCTCTGCAAATGGGACGGGTTCAGCGAAGATCCCGCCCCGGGCAAGCCCAAGGCGCTGCGCATGGTCTACACCTTTGACGGCGTGGAAAAGAGTGTGCAAGTGCGCGAGAACGATTCGGTCCACCTGAGCGGCGTCACGCTGCTGCCGGTAGCGATGATACCTATCCAAGAGGCATATGACCGCGCCGCAGGCGCAGAGAAACTGGCGATCTTTAAGGTGTTGACCGCTCTCGGCAACGATCAGGCGCTTGCCGTGGCGCGCGCGGCCTCCCGGCAGACTGCGGACGCCGCACTTAGAGAGGCCGCCATCCGCGCTCTGGCCGATTGGCAAACACCAGATGCCCTCGAAGACACGGCAAGCTTCGCGCAAAACGCGCCGAGCGACCGCCTGAAGATTTTGTCGCTGCGCGGATTCGTGCGCCAGCTCGAACAGAGTTTCACTATCCCCCTCAAGACGCAGCTCGCTCGTTTGGAACAGGCGCAGGCCTGGGCGTTGCGCGACGAGGACAAGGCGCTGGTCGCGGCATCCGTCAAAGCGACGCAAGGACTCATGGCTGAAAAAGGGTTCAACCCGATGTTCGACGGCGTCAGCCTGAAGAACTGGAAGGGGGGCGGCGGCTGGTGGGAGGTTAAGGACGGTATCCTGCAGGCGCAGAGTTCCGAGGAGAAACCCTGCAAAAAGAACAGTCATCTGATTTGGACTGGCGGACAGCCCGCCGATTTTGAGATGCGCGCCGAGTTCAAGCTCAGCCCGTCGGCCAATTCCGGCATACAGGTGCGGGCTTCGGACGAAGAGTTCGGTGATACCGGATATCAGGCCGACATGAATGGCGGCGGCAACTACGTGGGCTTCCTGTACCACCCGAAACAACATCTGGTGGGTGAGCGCGGCGCCAAGGTCACGATCGCGGCTGACGGCAAGAAGAGTGTCGATCGTTTTGCAGACGCCAAGGAACTGGGAGACAAAGTCTTCAAGAAGGACGACTGGAACGAGTACGTGATCATCGCCAAAGGACCGACCATAAAGCTGTTCGTAAACGGTATGCGTACATGCGTACTGACCGATCACCGGCCGGAGATGATGCCCAAGAAGGGGGTCATAACCTTGCAGATGCACGCGGGTCCGCCGATGAAGATCCAGTACCGCAACCTGCGCATAAAAGAGCTGTAGTCGGTTAATGCCGCTATTGTCGTGCCCTGCATGCGCAGAACACCGGCGACGCCTACGGACAGGCCTCGGTGCCTTGGGTGTGCGCGGGTCTGCTCGAACCGTGAGGTGATGCCGCGGGTGGCCGAAACAGGTTAAGATCGACGATGTTGCTTACGCCACGATATGGGGGAAATCCCGTGCGCTGGGCGCCGAGGCGTGTCGGCTCTCGAAAAGTCTCTGTTTCGAGTGATAATCCGGAGAAGGCGAATGTCTTCTTGATTTTTGCAAAGCACTACCGTTGATTTCCTTCGCGCGCGCGACCGAGAGATAGCGTAATGCGACTCCATCCGAGAGAACAAAGACTCATCCAACGAGCAACTCTCCGGCCCTGACAAAACCACCTAGACCGGATACGTCAGGGCCTGCGGGTTTGGTGCTGCCGCCCGAGATGAAGAAATAAAAGCCTTCCATGCCGAGCAGGATCGCGGGCAAGTATCGTCCTGCTTTAAAAGCCATCATTCGTCGCCGTATCGTCTCAAACTGTGTCAGGCGGAGTTGTCGCCGCAATGCGTCTCGTGCGACCTCGCTGCGACTGTGTCCGAGTTGGCGTGATGCCCTGCCGAGCAAACTATCGAGTTCTCTGTCCAGACGCTTTAACGCAAATTTAATATGCGATTAATCATTCGCTTACACGCCATGCCTATAGTTACGGCGTTTTCAGGAGGTGTCGGGCTGTGTTAAACCCGCTTTGCGGCCTTGCTGAAAACAGACCTTCAAGAATGGCTTTTGTTTTTCCCGGCCGTTCGTCGCGGATCGCCAAGTAGCGGACCGTGTCAAAAAGCGCGGAGGTTCCGCACAACGGGAGAAACAAGTAAGGAAGGAGTGTGCAAGCATGCAGAAGTGGCTCTCGGTTCTGGCCTTCACGGCCATGCTGGTGCCTGCGATGGGGCAGGAAGCTGAATTGGCGGAAAAGAAACCTGCGGTTGATTTCGACGCCGGTATGGACTTGAGGTTCCGCTATGAATACAAAGACAACTGGATGAATAAGAACAAGACCTCGATAGACACGTCTTACGAGGATTACGCGCGGCTGCGGACGCGTGTGTGGGGAAAGGCCGCGTTCGGTGACGACTACGGCCTGTATCTGCGTCTTGGCAACGAGTTCCGCGACTACCGCAACAGTACCGGCAGCAAGAGCAAAAACGAGTTCCCGGACGAGATGTTCATCGACAACCTCTATTTCGATATCAAGAATATCCGGGATCGTTTCGACATCCGCATCGGCAGACAAAACCTCCAGGAGGGGCGCGGCCGTATGATTTGCGACGGCACTGCAGGCGACGGCTCGCGCACCGAGTACTTCGACTCGATCCTGATTAAGGTTAAGATGCTGGAACGCAGCGATGTTGACCTGATGGCGATCTGGAACCGTTATCGCGACGATTGGACGCTCGGCAATCCGCATGACATTTACGACCAGACCAAGATCAAAAGCGGCTCTCCCTACTCGAAGATGGACGAGAAAGCGCTGATGGCATACGCGCATTACAATGAGGTCGAAAATTTCCCGATGGAATTCTATTGGATATGGAAACAGGAGACCCGTTTTTACGACAAAGAGACGCGTTATCCGGGCCGGGATTTCCACACGTTCGGCACGCGCCTTATGCCGCGTTTCTCTGACACGCTCTCGGCTGAGCTGGAATCCGCCGTTCAGGTCGGACAGATTGACAGCCAGTCCGGCATGGACGGCCGCACCATCGCGGCCTGGATGACGTATGCGGGCGTGACCTATGCGCGCGAAGATTGGGTCGGCAAGCCGCGCCTGACCGGAGCGCTGCTTTACCTGTCTGGCGATGATTACAGCTATTACAAGACCGCTGACGGCGGAACCGCGACCGGATGGAACCCTGTGTTTAACCGTACGGACAGTGAGGGGCATATATCGGCGGGCATGTATGACGGTTATCGCTGGTCCAATCTGGTTTATCCGCATATTGAGGCGGTCGTCGAACCGCATGCCAAGCACAAGGTACGTATGCAGTTGGGGCCGATGTACGCGGCCGAGAAGGATAACGGCGCGCGCGACGCATAT
>JAQWAM010000192.1 GCA_028707675.1 Kiritimatiellia bacterium
CCGCCGCCGCAAAACTCGGGCGGTTGCCCTTGCGCGTATCGGCATAGAGCGTGAACTGCGAAACCACCAGCACAGAGCCGCCGGTGTCCGCGACCGACAGGTTCATCAGCCCCTGCGCGTCCTCGAAAATCCGCAGCGCCGCGAGCTTGCGCGCCAGCCGTCCTACATCGCCGGGCGTGTCGCTGTGCGTCACTCCAAGCAGCGCCAGCAGTCCGCCACCGATCTCGGATACCCGTCTGCCGCCGACTTCAACCGAAGCCTCTGAGACGCGCTGCAACAGCACCTTCATGCCTCTCCCCCGATTTTTTTCCAGACCCGCAGCAGTTCCGACACGCCCCACGCCTGCGCCGGACAACCGCGCGCGACATGCGGCGCGTCGCCGTCACATATTTCAGGCATGTGTCCAAGACACCCGCTGTTGAGTTGGTCTACGGAGGTCGCCAGCAGCGAGAGCCCGGCCGCGCGCGCGGCCTTGGCGCCGTAAACCTCGTGCAGCGCCTCGGCGTACAGCGGAAACTGCCAAGTCCAGGCTGTGCCGTTGTGATAGGCCGGCTTGCGGCTGGTGTCCTCATCGCCCAAATACTGTCCCTGATAAGGCCGGTGCGGATCGTTCAGCGGCACACCGTCGCGCCAGACCGGCATGGCGGTTCTGACCGGCAGGTCGGCCAGGCTGCGTATCGCTCCGGGGGTCAGCAGCCGCTCGCAGGCGCGTACCGCCGCCACGCGCAGGGAACGCTCCATCGGCACATCCAGCGTGACCGCCAGCAGTTGGTTGGGCCGCAGCGTGTCCTCCTGTTCTGCCCGCGCCGCAGGAACGCCGGGCGCGGCGCGCAGGCAGTCGGCCAGCCAACCCTCGGGCAGCGCGAAAAGTCTGGCGAGCGAAAGCGCGGCGCGTTCGGCCAGAGCCTCCCAGGACGCGTCGACCTTGCGCGCGGTCAAACCCAGGGCCGCGATCCACAAAGCCTGTATCTCAATCGGATAACCCTCGCGCGGCGTGGCGGCCGGATAGTTGGTGTCCATCCAGGTGAAATGCGCGGGGCTGAAGATCAGCCCGCTTGCCGGATCCATGCGGATGCCGTTCGGTGTGCCGTCGCGGTAATGCGACAGGATCGAGACCATGACCTCGCGCAGGCTGCGCTCTCCGCAACGGGCGTTCAGCACCGCGCGGTCACCGATCGCCGCCATCAGGTCGCCCGCAGCCACGCAGAACCAGAGCGGCGCGTCCGAGGTGTCGCGGTTGCCGACCGTGTTGCCATGGATGATGTTCGGCAGGGTGCCGCGCTCCTCGAAGCGTCCGAACTCTTTCAGTATGGAGAGCGCCTCGCTATGCCGGCCGTCTGCGATCATGCCGCGCAACACAATCAGTGTGTCGCGGCCCCAGTCGAGGAACCAGGGGTAGCCCGCGATGACGGTGCTGAGGCTGTCGCGCCGCACAACGTAAAGCGACAGCGCCTCTGACAGGACTTCCAGTATCGGACGCGGTGTTCCGTTGGCGGAAGCGCATCTGCAACTATTTTTTTTATCGGCTGCCAGCGACCGGGAGTCATGCCTGCCCGCGGTGACAATAGCCTGCCCGCCGCTTTCCAGCGGCAGGCTGAACCAGCCGGGACTGAAAAGGTCTCCGTGGGGGTCTAGCCCGCGTTCGCGCTCTTCAATGTGTTCGATCATGTAGATCCACTCGGGGTCGATGTGGAACGCGCCGCAATCGGTCGCGATGCTCGCGGTCTCGCCCGCCTGCGGCGAGAATTCGAAGCCGGACGCGCGCGCCTTGACTGCGGCCGGCCACTCCCGCTCGGGGCCGGTAAAAGCCTTGGTCTTGTGATGGAAACTGCGCCACTCAATGTCCGGCCTTAAAATCACGGTGACCTCGTCGTGCGGGTCGAGGCCGCCTTTGCGGTTGTGGCGGCAGACGGTCAGCCGGGCGCGGTTGGTCATGGCCAAGAGTTCCAGCTTGAAGGTCAGGTGGACCCAGCGGCCCATGCCGCAAGGCACGTCGAAACTCCACTGCGCCGCGCGTCCGGCCGGATCGGCGGCGAAGGCGGTCATGCAAGCCTTGCCGATCTCCTGCGAGTAACCGCGGTAGCGCAGCCAGGCGCGACAGCGCGTCCAGAAAACGGTTTTGTCCACGGGCACGGCCGGGTCTGTGTTCACAGCCAGAAGGCAATCGTACTGACTGGCGATCTCGCCCCAGGCCGCGCGGGCGTGGCACATCGCTCCCGCGCCGTTCGACAATACCGCGCGCAGGGTGGCGTCTGCGCGGACGCGGACGCCGCTGACGGTTGTGGCGACGCGCGCCGCGTCTGACGGCGGCGGGATCAGCAGCCTCGAGACATCACGCCGGACGCCTTGCGGCGTGTAGACGACCGTGGCCAGCTCGCGTTCTTCATTGCGCAGGCCGCCGAGCGCCGCGTCATAAGGCTCGACGGTCAGGAAAAGGCCCCAATGCCCGTCGTCCAGCCGCACGGCCTCGGCACTGTCGCGGGTGCAACCGCCAGATTTTAAGGCGGCTGCGAAAGGTTGCGCGGCGCAAGCCAGCAGAACATGGCCCTCGGGCACCGCCACCAGCCGCCGCGTGTCCTCGGGCCAGCGCCATTGCGCGCAGGCCGGCATGCCGTCTGCGGCGCTGGCGCAGAAGGCCGCGGGGTCGCGCGTCATTGCGGCGCCGAGGTCGGAGGGGTCGTTCTCAAGCAGGAAACGTCCGGCTTTTGTGCGACCCGCCAGCGCTTGCCGAACGCGCAAAGCCATTAAGTCGCGCCGCCGCCGCGCAAGCGCCGTCGGCTCGCCCGGCGCGTTCTCCAGCATAGTCTGCAAGAGCGTCAGGTCGTCGTGCGATGTCGTCAGACAACAGACACGACCGGGTTCCAAGTTGAATTTGCCGTCCAGCCTGCCTAGAGCTTCGCCGGTCAGCAGATCCCACACCTCTGCCGCGCCGAAACGCCGCGCGTCCCAGTGCGCGGCATGACCCCGCGCGCAGTCCAGGTTGGCCAGCACCAGCAGGTTACAGCCTTGCGGCGCCTCTCGCAGTATTGCCAACGCCGGGCCGGCGTTCTGCTGGATCATGCTCAAGTGGCTATCGGGGCCGAAGGCGGGGTGGGCACCCAGCAGGGTGTTGAGCCGCGCGATCTCTGCGATCTGGTTCTGCTCGGCGCCCCAATTCAAGGAAGAGGCGTTGTGGACATCGACTTTCTCTTGGGCGAACCACTCCACGCCGTTGGTGATGCCGAAAGCGCCCTGATGCGAGAGCAGGGCTGAAAGCGCCACCCGCATGCGGGCATAGGTTTCGCCGCGCGCGGCCAGGCGGTTGTTGTCGTGCGTCTCGGCGAAATGGATCAGCGGGCCGCAGCGTTCGGCCAGCGCGATGGCTTGCGGCAGGTATGCGTCGAAGGCGCCGCGGTCTTCGGTCTGGAACAGCTCGGAATAAGCCCAGTCGAGGTTGGCGTCGGCCAGCAGTTTCGCGGTCACCTCGACTTTGCCGCCCAGCCCCTCCAGCAGGAAGACGGTGTCCGGATGTTCCTCGCGCACACGCGACACGATGTAGTTCCAGGTGTCTTCAGGGATCATGTAGCCCGCGTCGCAGCGGAATCCGTCCGCGCCCTGGCGGCACCAGAACAGGAAGACCTCGGCCATGTAGGAGCGCAGTCGAGGGTCACGGTAGTCGAGTTCCACCAGGTCGGCCCAAGTCACGCCCCAGGCGCCGGGCGAGAGAAACTCCCCGTCGGGCTTGCGACGGTACCATTCGGGATGGTGCGTCTGCAGGGTGGCGGCCCAGCCGGTGTGGTTGGCGGGCATGTCCATGAAAAGCAGGCCGGAACGGCTGTGGACCTCGTCGGCCAGCTCGCGGAACTGGTCGAGTGGCGTGGCGCGCTTGTCGAATTCGGCGAGGGCGGGGTCCACGGACAGGAAATCCAGCGCGGCGAAGGCCGAGCCGAAACGTCCCATGCGCGCGAAGACGGTCGGCACGGGATGCACCGGCAGGAGCTGCAAGATCCGAAAGCGCATACGCCCCATGATAGTGTCGAGCTGGCGCACCAGGTCGCGGAAGGTGCCGGAGGGCGGGATCACCGTATAGCCGAGCCGGTCGAGGGCCTGCTCGTGGCGGGCGGTTTCCGGCGCGCGCGGGTTTTCGCGCAGTGCGGGGCCGAACTGGCGCGTGAAAGCGGTGTAGACCGTGTTGGCGCAGGCGGTGCGGGCGGGCGCCACCTTGATCCGCACGTTTCCGCCTTCGGGCCACTCCGGCACATGCGAGCCGCGCGCGAAGAAACAGGCCTTGCCCGCGAAGATCCCGGTCTGGGTCAGCGCTATGCGCGCCGTGAAATGCCCGGGCGCTGTCTCGCGCAGCGGCAAGTCGTGCCAGTCGCGCGCCAGAACCGGCTCGCCGGACTCTGTGCAGGCGATGATCTCGCGCCGCCGCACCGGCGCAAGGCCGAGGTTTGTGCGGAACACTGCGCGGCCCGCGCGCGGCCGGTCGAGTTTCAGCCCGACCTCCAGCACGTCGCCCGCCCATTTGAGATGAAAGCTGCCTGGATCTGGGAAATGTCGCATAACCGGAGAGAGTGTAAACGATTTGGCCGGCAATTGCCAATGCACTCTGGTAGGCGCCGGCAAT
>JAQWAM010000193.1 GCA_028707675.1 Kiritimatiellia bacterium
TTCTGATGCGGCGGATCGGTCCGACCGGCGGTGAAGGTTTCACCATGGGTTCGCCTGTAAACGAGACCGGACGCACCGCCGCCCGCGAGGCGCAGGTTCAGGCCGTGCTGACCAAAGGCTACTACGCGGGTGTGTACGAGGTGACGCAGGGGCAGTGGTATCAGGTGATGGGTGACACCGCGCAGGCTTGGCCATCCAAGTGGAGCAACAACGACTACAAGCTCACCCGCCCGGTGGAGCAGGTGTCGTACTACGACATCCGGGAGAACATCAATAACACGGACGACGCGGCCGTGGGCTGGCCCGCGAACGATGCGGTGACGGCGGGCTCCTTTATGGGGCGGCTGCGGTCGAAGACCGGGCTGGCGGGCTTCGACCTGCCGACCGAGGCGCAGTGGGAATACGCCTGCCGCGCGGGCACGACCGACGCGTTGAATGACGGCACGGTGAACATCACGAACAGCAATTCCGACGCGCGGCTCGACCTGCTGGGGCGCTACCAGTACAACGGCGGCAAAATCAATGGCACGACCGACCCCTTGCCGGACTGCACGACGGCGAACGCCACGGCAGCCGTAGGCACCTACGCGCCGAACGCATGGGGGCTCTACGACATGCACGGCAACGTGTGGGAGTGGTGCCTCGACTGGTTCGCGGACGCAATGGAGGGCGGCGAGGATCCCGACGGGGCGGATTCGGGTTCGGGCCGCGTGAGGCGGGGCGGAAGCTGGAACGGCACCGCGTCGGCCTGCCGTTCGGCGTATCGCGACGGCTACGACCCGTCGAGCCGGAGCCGCAACTTCGGCTTCCGCCTTTTCAGGACCTTGCCCTGAAGAAGTTCATTAGTGCGTTAGTTCATTAGTGCATTAGTTGGCTTTGCAGGGCGGGCGGAATCTGTAGGACAGGCATCCCTGCCTGTCGTTCGCGTGACAGGCGGGGACGCCTGTCCTACGCGCGCCGGCGGGCGGAATTTTGGAGTGCGGTGACAAAAACCGCGCTTCGCGCGGGTTGCGGCACCGCTTTTAGCGCGGCCCTGAAAGCGGCGTCGCGCGTCCCGCGCAGCGGCACGCTTGCCGCGCGCACTCCAGATCCGGAACGGCTGTTTTTCGCAGGGCATGGGAGGGGCAAGCGTCTGCTTGCCCGTGAACACGGTCGAGCGAATCGACGGAATCGAATCGTTCGATTCGGTCGATTCATTCGAAAACGAAAGGGAACAAGACGATTACAAAGACAACAGGAATGACGCTGGGGATGGCGCTGGCGCTGATGGCGGCGGCGGACACGCGCACGCACACGGTCGACTGGTCTGCGGCGCGAAAGCTCAACACGAAAAAGATCTTGGGGACGATGATCAGCATCCGGTGAGAAGTGTGTGAGTATGTGGGAGTGTGGGTGGGGAAGTGAGTTAGTCACGGATGACCTCGACGCCGTCAAGCGATGCTGCCGCATGTTCGCATGTCAGCATGCCGTATCCGAATTGGCGATAACCCGCGTGAATCAGACGATCGGCAAACCCGGGGTTAGCTCGGGCCAGACCCTTGGTTTTAAGAATGCGTGAGGCGGCTTCCGAAAAGCGGATGCCTTCGCCTGTACTCAGAGAGACGAGCGCGGAGAGCGCTTCGGCTTTGGGTATTTTGTAGTGGTGCTGGAGCGCAAAGTAACTTTCGGCGGCGACCAAATCGCCTACGGAGCAAGAACCGCCGCAACGGATGATCGCCATAACGCGGGTTGCGGTTTTCAAGGCGAGACCGCGCGGTTCGCCCGTCAGCAGGCGCAGGACGACCGAAGTGTCCAAACCGTAAGTCATGTCCGGTGCCTCGCGATGCTTTCGCGCACGGATGTCATGTCGTGCCGTTTGACCTTGGCGGCATAGGTGTTCACCAAGCCAAACCACGGCGGCAGTTTCTGCGGGGACTCTTCGACAGCAGGAGCGGCTTCCATCGGCTGATCCGCCCATTCCGAAAAGAGCCGGATCGCGACTTCTCGAATCGGGTGTCCCTCCAGCGCGCTCTTGGATTTGACACGCCTATAAAGAGCGTCCGGTATATCCAGTGTTGCTTTCATGTAAAACAGGATAGCTGTATTTCCGTCTTAAGACAAGAGAGAAAGCGAAAACTCATATCTGGAACAACAACAGCAAGAATGGGGCGCGATTGCAAAATGTTGCCATCGCACCTGAATTCTGTGCGATTGACCGGCTGGCGACCGCCCTGGCGGTCGCGCAGATCGGAAAAAAAACGCCTGATCCCGGAGTTGCCCCGGCCTGAATGGGCGAACGCCACGGCGTCTGTCGGCTCCTACGCGCCGAACGCATGGGGGCTCTACGACACGCACGGCAACGTGTGGGAGTGGTGTCTGGACTGGTACGCCTCTGCTTTGATCGGCGGCACTGACCCGGTCGGGGCGGATTCGGGTTCGTCCCGCGTGCTACGGGGCGGTAGCTGGGACGGCACCGCGTCGTCCTGCCGTTCGGCGTATCGCAACTTCAACGGCCCGTCGATCCAGACCTACGACATGGGCTTACGCCTCGTGAGAACCTTGCCATAGCGCGGTAGCGCTACCCTCACCTGCCCGCGCGCCCCTCTCCGATACGCCTGTCGCGGGTCGCCTGTCGCGGCGGCGCACCGGTCCCCCGTCAAGGAGATCAGGCGGCTGACGAAGACCGGCCACCAGACGGCGATCATAACCACCGCCGGACGCCGTCAGAGCCCCGAGGCGGCCGGACGGATGTTCTCCCGCTGGCGCCGTGAAAACTTTTTCGGCTACAGGGTGCGATTCAACATTATTTAATCGCACCCCAAGGCGGACGAGGAATTATTTGCCTCTTGACTTCTGCTCTAGTATGAGCGACCCCGTTAGCCTCCGTGCGGCACACTCTACCGTCCCGTATCTT
The DNA here is from genome assembly GCA_028707675.1 of Kiritimatiellia bacterium. Taxonomy (GTDB): domain Bacteria; phylum Verrucomicrobiota; class Kiritimatiellia; order RFP12; family UBA1067; genus JAQVQN01. The sequence goes on from JAQWAM010000193.1 coordinate 2,894, forward strand.
CAAACGGGTTGACCATCCGCACACCGGTTTTGGCGAAGTCGCGGGTGTTGCGTGTCGCGACCGCCAGACCGTGCGCGAGCGCCGTTGCCGCGATCAAGCTGTCTTTGACAGGCATGGTCTGTCCCGATGCCCGCAGATCGGCCAGCAGCCGCGCCCAACGCAAGCCGGTCGCGGCGTTCCAGGAAAGACAGTCGAGGCGACTGACCCCGCTCTGGAACCACTTCTCCAGACGATCCCGCCGGCGGCCGGCCGGAAGCAGCAGAATGCCGAAGTGAAGTTCGCCCAATATGAGCGGATCTACGGATAGTTCGTGTTCGTGCTTGCGCAGCCAGCCTAGTACAAACAAGTCGGGTGACGGCTTTGTGGCCTCGCTCAACACGTTGGTGTCTACAAGATACCGCATAGCGTGCCCGTACCTTCTGATTCCACGGGAACGAAAAAGCCCTTCTCGGGACAGGCGGCCAGCCAATCGACCAGCCCCTCGTTTGGACGCTTGGAGCGACGCACGAGCCGATACTCGCCACAGTCAATCCGCTCAATCTCGAACGCTTGTCCGGCAAAGAGGTTGTCTCGAGAACGGATTTCGGCCGGCAGAACAATTTGTCCGCGACTGGAAAGGGTCGTATTCATGGAAATAAGATAACATCTTACTTTGCTCGTGTCAACGCGTTGCCCCGGCACGCCAGCCCCGGCGGCCGGCAATATTACACTTGATCCACCCGCTTAACCGGTTTGCACAGCCTGGGCAATCCCGCCTTCCTTGCCAAATGTAGAATTGCTGGCGCCGTAGTTTACAAAACAGCGCGGCGGCAGTATACTATGTTCCCATAAGGAGAAGAGAAATGGACGTGAGGTATACAGTCGGACGGAATGAGATGAAACGCATGACCACGGAGGAGCTCCGCGCGGCGTTCGTGAACACGAAACTTTGGGAAAAGGGCAGGGTCAATCTGATGTACTGCGAGGTCGAGCGCGGTATCGCGGGCTTCGCGGTGCCGGCGGCCAAGCCGCTGGCGCTGCCGGCGGGCAGGGAGCTGGCGAGCGCGTTTTTCTGCGAACGCCGCGAGCTAGGCGCGCTCAACATCGGAGGCGAGGGGTCCGTCACGGTGGACGGCAAGAAACACGCGCTCCGCCCGCTGGACGTCCTGTATGTCGGCAAGGGAGCGAAGAAGGTGGTTTTCGCCTCCAAAAGCGCGAAAAAGCCGGCGGAGTTCTACCTCGTCTCCTATCCCGCGCACAAGGCGTACCCGACGAAGCCCGTCACGTTCGAGAACGCGACACACCGTCGCCTCGGCACGAAAGCGGAGTGCAACGAGCGCACGATCCATCAGTACATCCTGCCGGGCAAGTGCGAGAGCTGCCAGCTCGTGATGGGGGTGACTCGGCTCGAGCCGGGCAGCAACTGGAACACGATGCCGGCGCACACGCACGAGCGCCGCACTGAGATGTACATGTATTTCGGCATCGAGCCTGAAGCGACCGTGTTCCACTTCATGGGGCCTTGTGACGAGACGCGCCACCTGACGGTACACAACCGCGACGTGGTGGTGAGCCCCATGTGGTCCATCCACTCGGGCGTCGGCACGCGCGCCTACACCTTCTGCTGGGCGATGGGGGGCGAAAACCAGGCTTTCGACGACATGGACGGCATCGCGACAGATGACCTGCGCTGAAACAGGCGCGTGAAGGAAGGTGGAGGGAAGATGATGATC
>JAQWAM010000194.1 GCA_028707675.1 Kiritimatiellia bacterium
GAGGGCGATCCCGGCGCGTACATGGATCGCAGCGTGCTGGAGGGCGACCCCCACAGCGTGATCGAGGGCATGGCGATCGCGGCTTACGCTATCGGGGCGCGCCAGGGCTATGTGTATGTCCGCGCCGAGTATCCGCTGGCGGTAGAGCGCCTGACGGAGGCGATCTCCCAGGCCCGCGCCTGCGGACTGCTTGGCGAGAACATTCTGGGCACTTCCTTCTGTTTCGACCTTGAGATACGCATGGGTTCCGGTGCTTTCGTGTGCGGCGAGGAGACCGCGCTGATCGCATCGATCGAGGGCAAGCGCGGCGAACCGCGCCCGCGGCCGCCGTTCCCGGCCCACAAGGGCCTGTGGGGGCGTCCGACCGTGCTGAACAATGTCGAGACCTATGCCAATGTTGCCGCTATCATATTGAAAGGCGGGGCGTGGTACGCGGAGATGGGAACCGTCAAGAGCAAGGGCACCAAGGTGTTCGCGCTGGCGGGCGCGGTGCGCAACACCGGTCTGGTGGAGATACCGATAGGCACGCCGCTGGGCGAGGTGGTTTACGACATCGGCGGCGGCATCCGCAACAACCGCAGCTTCAAGGCCGCGCAGATCGGCGGGCCTTCCGGCGGCTGCATACCGCGACAGCACCTGAACGTGCCGCTGGACTACGAGCCGCTGGCTGAACTCGGCGCGATCATGGGTTCTGGCGGGTTGATCGTCATGGACGAGGACACCTGCATGGTGGACGTGGCGCGTTTCTTCCTCGAGTTCGTGCAGGAAGAGTCGTGCGGCAAGTGTGTGCCGTGCCGCGTCGGCACGCGTCGCATGCTCGAGATTCTCGAACGCATCTGCAACGGCGAGGGCGAGGAGGGTGACATCGAGCGCCTGGAGGAACTGGGCAACTTCATCAAGCAGTCCTCGCTGTGCGGTCTCGGGCAGACCGCGCCCAACCCTGTGTTGTCGACCATTCGGCATTTCCGCGAGGAGTACGAGGAGCACATCCGCGACCGCCATTGCCGCGCCGGGGTTTGCGCCGGCCTGGTGCGCGCTCCTTGCCTGAGCGCGTGTCCGGCGGGGGTGGACGTGCCGGGGTTCGTGGCGTTGGTGGGCGACAAGCGTTACGCCGAGGCTCTGCGGCTGCACCGGGAGCGCAATCCCTTCGCATCGGTCTGCGCGCGGGTGTGTTTCCACACCTGCGAGGACAAGTGCCGCCGGGCGTCGCTCGACGAGCCGGTCGCCATCCGCGGCATCAAGCGCTTTATGGTGGATCAGGAAGTGATGGTGCAGGTGCCGGAGGTCAGGGAGAACGCTGACAACGCCAAGCGCAAGGTGGCGGTGATCGGCGCCGGTCCGGCGGGTCTTTCCTGCGCCTATTTTCTGGCGCGGATGGGTTATGTCCCGATCGTGATCGAGGCGGAGCCGCGTCCCGGCGGCATGCTGGTGCAGGCGATACCGGCCTACCGCCTGCCGCGCGAGGAGCTGGCGCGCGAGGTGCGCATGATCGAGCATCTGGGCGTGACCATCGACACCGGGCGGGCGCTCGGGCGCGACTTTTCGTTGGCGGACTTGCGCGAAGACGGCTACGAGGCGGTGTTCCTCGGGATCGGCGCGCCTTTGGGAGTGGGGCTCAAAGTGCCCGGCGCGCACGCTCGCGGCGTGACCGAGGCCATGTCCTTCCTGCGCCAGTACAACATTCGCGGGTCGGTGCCGGTCGGCAAGCGTGTTGCGGTGATCGGCGGCGGCAACGCCGCGATCGACGCGGCGCGCACCGCGATCAGGCTCGGAGCGCAGAGCGTGACCGTTATCTACCGCCGCACGCGCGAAGAGATGCCGGCTTACGCCGAAGAGATCGAAGAGGCTTTGCAGGAGGGGGTAGTGGTGCGCACGCTGGTCAATCCCGAGGAGTTTGTCGTCGAGGACGGCGCGGTGTCCGGCATCCGTCTGCGCGCGATGAAGCTGGGCGAGTTCGACCGTTCCGGGCGCAGGCGGCCTGAGGCCGGCGACGGGGAAGGCGAGATATTGCCGGCCGACCAGGTGATTCTGGCGATAGGTCAGGCGCTTGACAACAAGGCGCTGTCCGGCGAGATAGAGGTCGAGCTTGACGAGAAAGGCTGGGTCAAGGCTGACCGGCGCACAGGCGCGACTGCGCTGCCGTGGCTGTTCGCGGGCGGCGATGCCGCGACCGGCCCGTCGTCGGTTGTCGAGGCCATCGCGGCCGGCGAGCGCGCGGCCGTGGCGATCGACGAGATGTTCACCGGCGCCGAGCATGCCTTCTGGCGCGGATACCGCGATTGCGGCGTTGGTTTTGATCCTTATGCCGACCCGGTCAACTATGCCCGCGAGAAGCTGCACACTATGCCGCTGGAAAAGCGCCGGCAGAATTTTGCCGAGGTCGAGCAGTCTTGGAACGAGGCCACGGCGGTCCGCCAGGCCCGGCGTTGTCTGCGCTGCGATTACGGCAAACAACCTTGCGGATGCTAAACGCTTAAACGGAGATAATTTAATGTTGAACGTCACGATTAACAAACAGACTATACAGGTTCCGGAAGGGACCATGATTCTGCAGGCGGCCAATAAAGTGGGGGTCACTATACCCACGCTCTGCCATCTTGAGAACCGCGAGCCCATCGGCGCTTGCCGGGTCTGTCTGGTGGAGGTGGAAGGGGCGCGCACGCTGGTGGCTTCTTGCTCGACGCCTGTGACCGAGGGCATGGTGGTCCACACCAACAGCACGCTGGCGCGCAACGCCAGGCGGCAGGTGCTGGAACTGCTGCTCTCGGAGCATGACGGCAACTGCCAGACCTGCGACCGCAGCGGCGACTGCGAGCTGCGGGCGCTGGCGGAAGAGATGGGCGTGACCTTCCTGCCGTATGAAGGGGTCAAAGCCAAGAAGAAGGTGGACGAATCGACTCCAGCGCTGGTGCGGGACAACGGCAAATGCGTCAAATGCCGCCGCTGCGTCACTGTCTGCAATGAAATCCAGGGTGTCGGCGCGCTCTTCCCGCAGGGCCGCGGCTTCCAGACAGTTATCGGACCGGCCTTTACCCGGGAACTTGACGGCGTGGCTTGTGTGCAGTGCGGCCAGTGCGCGGCGATCTGCCCGGTCGGCGCGATCGTGGAGAAGAGCTGCATCCCGGAAGTCTGGAAGGCGCTCGAGAATCCCGGTCTGCATGTGATTGTGCAGACCGCGCCGGCGATCCGCGCCGCGCTGGGCGAGTGTTTCGGTTACGAGCCCGGCACGCGCGTCACCGGCAAGATGGCGGCGGCATTGCGCAGATTGGGCTTTGACGCGGTGTTCGACACCAATTTCGCGGCTGACCTGACGATCATGGAAGAGGGCACCGAGCTGCTGACCCGCCTGAAAAAGGCGCTGGTTGACAAGGAGGAAGTGGCGCTGCCGATGTTCACGAGCTGCTCGCCGGGATGGATCAGCTTCGCGGAGTTCTATTTCCCGCAGTTCCTGCCCAACATCTCCACCTGTAAGTCGCCGCAGCAGATGTTCGGGGCGGTGGCAAAAAGTTACTATGCCTCGAAGATCGGCAAGAAGCCGGAAGATCTGGTGGTGGTGTCGGTGATGCCCTGCACGGCCAAGAAGTTCGAGGCTCAGCGTCCGGAGATGAACTCCAGCGGCATGCAGGATGTCGACTACGTGCTGACTACCCGCGAGCTGGCCAAAATGGTCAAGGAAGCCGGGATTGATTTCAAGTCGTTGCCTGACGAGGACATGGATGCCCCTTTGGGCCTCTCGTCCGGCGCGGCGGACATATTCGCCAACACCGGCGGCGTGATGGAGGCGGCCTTGCGCACGGCGTACGAGATAGTGACCGGCAAAGCTCTGCCTGTTGACAACCTGCATGTCAAGGCGGTCGCGGGCTTGGATGGCGTCAAAGAGGCGGCGCTGACCATCAAAGGCGCCAAGAAGGAGTGGTCATTCCTGGAGGGGGTGGAGCTGAAGGTGGCTGTGGCGCACGGTTTGGGTAACGCGCGACGCGTGCTGGAGCACATCAAGGCCAACGGACCGGTATATCATTTTGTCGAGATCATGACGTGTCCCGGCGGGTGTGTCGGCGGCGGCGGCCAGCCGCGGTTCACGGACGACTCGGTGCGGCTGAAGCGCATATCTGCGATCTACAGCGAGGACGAGGGCAAGAAAATACGCAAGTCGCACGAGAACCCGGATATCCAGACGCTTTACGCGGAATATCTGGGCAAGCCGCTCGGCGCCAAATCGCACCACCTTCTGCACACTCATTACAAGGCCAAAGAGTTGTAGCAGGGCTCCCGCCTTGTTCTGGTCTTGGTCTTGCGCGAGCGTGGGGCGGTAAGTTCCCACGCTCGCCGCATCCCGGTGACGGGGTGCGATTTCATTTCATTGAATCGCACCCTGCCGAAGTGCTGGCGTTATTGAGAATGGGAGGTAAACAATGAGCTGGCTATCACGATTTGGCAAGGAGAAGAGGGACGCCAATCAACACGATGGCGAACCGCACGCTGATGGCTGGCCGGATATTCGGCTACAGAGAAGTGAGGGCATGGTTACCGTTGACTTGGACAGCGTCTCCCCCGGAGCGCACGCAGAGCTAACCGAAGAGATAGTGCGTCGTTCGGGGTTCCC
>JAQWAM010000195.1 GCA_028707675.1 Kiritimatiellia bacterium
CTGCGGACAGAAACGTGAAGTTGTAGGTATGCCGCTAAATGTCCCTGGCTCCTGCATGTGGCGCGGCGCCGGGAAGTGTGCTATAATCCCTGCATATGGAAGAATCATTTCCCAATAGCTGCCGCGCGCTCGAAGCCGCCCGGGAACGGGGTGTGCTGGTCGTCGGTGCGGGGCACGCCGGGGCGGAGGCGGCACTCGCGGCGGCGCGCATGGGCTGCCGCACTTTGCTGGTCACCAGCCGCATCAAAAGCGCCGTAAACATGCCCTGCAACCCCGCCGTCGGCGGTTTGGCCAAGTCGCATTTGGTCTACGAGCTGGACGCGCTCGGCGGCGAGATGGGGCTCAACGCCGACTGCTCCGGACTTCAGTACCGCACCCTTAACTGCAGCCGCGGCCCGGCCGTGCGCGCCACACGGGTTCAGTGCGACAAAAGCCGCTATTCGGCTAGAATGCTGCGTGTTCTAAAAACCACCGAAAACCTGAGCATGCTTGAAGACGAAGTGACCGGTTTCCGCGTGGCCGATGGAACGGTTGCCGGCGTTTACACGGTCAAGCGCGGCTTCATCCCGGCTGGCGCGGTTGTTCTGACCTGCGGCACCGCGCTGGGCGGCAGAATCCATGTCGGCAAAGATGCGCACCCCGGCGGAGGGGACGGGCTGCCTGCGGCAGACGCGCTCGCGGGAGCGCTAAAAAACGCCGGATTTAGGCTTTTCCGCCTGAAAACCGGAACCCCCCCGCGACTGGTCGCCGCCAGCATCGATTGGAACAAGACGCTGATCCAGCCCGGTGATGAACCGCCGCCGTTCTTTTCGATGCGCGCGCGGATGTTCCACGTGGAACATTCCGGGACTGGCCAAGGCAACGCATCTGGCCGCGGCGCACCCGATCGCGTGTCGTCCGCCCCTTATTGTTCCACGTGGAACATTCCGCCATATTTGACCCTCTCTTCCGCCCAGTTGCCGTGCTGGCTGACCCACACCACACCGCAAACACATGAGATCATCCGCGCAAATCTAGCCCACAGCGCCCTTTATGGCGGTTCAATCAGCGGGACAGGGGTGCGATATTGCCCTTCCATTGAGGACAAGGTGGTGAAGTTCTCGGAAGCCGGGCGCCACCATGTTTTTCTGGAGCCTGAGGGTCGCGGCACAGACTGGATTTATCCTAACGGACTGTCCAACAGTCTGCCGCGCGATGTGCAGGATGCCATGGTGCGGAGCGTGCCGGGGCTTGAGAACGCGGAGTTCGCCGCTTATGGCTATGCCATCGAGTATGACGCTGTTGACGCTCGTGATCTGCTGCACACGTTGGAGAGCAAAAAGATTTCGGGTCTATATCTGGCCGGGCAGATCAACGGCACGACGGGCTATGAGGAGGCGGCGGCTCAGGGTTTTGTGGCGGGCGCGAACGCGGCCTTGCGGTGCAAGGGGAGCGCACCGTTCACGCTCAGCCGTCAGGAGGCTTACATCGGGGTTATGATTGATGATCTGGTCACAAAGGGCACCAACGAGCCCTACCGCATGTTCACCTCACGGGCGGAACGGCGCTTGATCCTTCGGCAGGATAACGCCCGCTATCGGTTGCTGAAACATGCCGAGGCGCTCGGAATAGCCGCATCGGAAATTCTCGATCAAACAAACAGTTATGAAAGTTTGGTTCGGAATGAGATTGATCGGCTTAGCTCGACCCGGCACACGGGCAGTACGCTATCAACCCTGTTGGCGCGCCCCGGCACCGCCTACCGGGATTTACCGCAGGCGCGCGCCGACCTGCCGCCGGAGGTGTTGGAACAAGTTGAGATACGCGTCAAATATGAAGGCTATATCAGGCAGGAAGAGCGCGCTGCGGCGCGCGCGGCAGGCGAGGAGTCGGTGGCGATCCCGGCGTGGCTTGATTACGCCCGCATCCCCGCGTTGCGTTATGAGAGCCGTGAAAAGCTTCTGCGTGTGCGGCCTGAGAATCTTGGGCAGGCCGGGCGTATCCCGGGCGTGAACCCGGCGGATATCGCGGTTTTGTCGCTGATCATCAAGCAGGGGAGGCCTGAGAAGGTGAGAAGTTAATTAGTGCGTTAGTTGATTAGTTGATTGGTTGGGATTGCCGGGCGTTGAAACCGCGAATGTACACGAATTGCCGGGGATGTTTTTTGTGAGAAAGTTCCCGAGCAATGCCAAATGACGAACTAACGAACGAATTATGCGACACCGTAGCCGGTGCCGCATAATCAGGGCACACGCACGCGGTAGAACCCTGATTCGCCTGCGGCGGGCATCCGAAGCTCGTTGGTGCGCGCGGTCGGCGGCAGGTTGGTGTGGATGGTCACCCACGGGCCCGCCGGATGCCCCGCGCGCTGCAGCTCTTGCGTGCGCGCGAAGCCGCCCTGCCAGCCTAGCTTCAGGCCGCCACTGTCCCAGCTCATGTCCGTCATCTCCAACAGCGACAGCGCGTTAGCCGGATCGGTATCGGCCAGCCACTCCTGCCAGGTGGCCATGCCGTCTCCGTCTTGGTCGGCCTCCGCCGCAGCCTCAAAATCCTGCGTCCAGCCATGCCCGGCCAACCAATACTCGGGCACACCGCGGGCAGTTGTCAGGTTGGGCTCGAAAGAGGCTCCAACCGTGCGCGGCTGGATCATCACAACGGTAAGACGGTTCTCGGAAATACCGGCGTCAGCAATGTCACCGCTCCAGGTGCCAAAGTGATAAAATATTGATGGATAAGCAGTTATGGCAACAGTTGTACCCGCAAAGTACCATCCTTCAGCCGGTTCCAGTGTTCCGTTCGGACCAGCTTCGGCAGTCAGACGGTGCGCGAAGTCCCAGTGCCAGGTCAGCGTGGAGTTGTTGGTTATCGTGAAAATCAGATGGTCAGACACGCCATCGGCGGGGGAGTGGCCGGTCAATGTCCACCCGCTGCACTGCTGGCGGACGCCGCTGCCAAATTCGCCCAGCGGCGAAACCACGGAAGCATCTATAACGGTGTTTTCAGCGAAAACATGCGTTCCCGCCGCCGGATCGGCCGTGCTGTAGTCTGTGACAACGGAGAGGCTCCATAGGCGGGACGCGAACCACGCCGTGATTTGCTGGTCATCAGCAATGTTTTCAAGTTTAAAAAACAGCGATTCGGTTCCGTAACCGTATTCACCCGGCTGCGGCTTGCCGTTGACCGTGACCGCGTAAAGATAACAGCCGGGGTCGGCCTGCAGGGTGATCTCGGCCGTGTCAGTTCTGAAAAGGAAGGATCGGTCCGCTACGGCGCTGCCAGGCCCGTCCGCTGTCAAGGCAAGCCGGTATCCGCGGCGCGCCGTAACCGGCAAAAACGGTATTCGCGTGGGATCGTTGCTATCAACCCGGATCACCGCCGCCACCTCCTCGTGCGGCGCGATCTGTTCCGGCAGGATGTCGAACGCGACCGGCGCCGACCAAGTGTCCGACAAAACGCCCCGCCATGCCCCTTGGCAACTGAACCAGGCTGGCGCGGGCTCGTCTAACGAGAACGGCGTGACGCCCGCCACGTACCAGCCCTCTTCATTAGTGTAAGAGTCTGAGCCGAACTCGAACCTGACAATCACGTCCTGGCCCTCGAACTCGGACAAATCCAGCAGCAGGGTCTGCCAACCCGTGCCGTCGCCAGCCAGACAGGGGTGGTCGCCCGCAAACGGCGAGGCCGGGTTGTAGGTGATCTGGAACGGATAACCGCCAGTGGGGGTCGCCAGCTCGAAAGTGAGACCGCCGTCGCTTGATACCCGCACCACCGCACCGTCCCAGTAGTACGGGCCGTAATCGGCCTCAAACTTGATCCAGTGGCGCCACAGCACGCCGCCGCCCTGTCCGACGCGGAAAGACGGGGTGTCGAGCTTGGCGTGGCAGTCGTCGGGATATAGCCGCGTTGCCGGATTGCCGCAATACCAAACCTCATCCCCGTTCCAGGTGCGGTTGGTGGTGACAATCCAGGCATCGTTCGCGCCGCTGTGCGACCATGCCGGGTCGGAGGCGACGAATGCTGCCGCCGCCGCTGCCACGCGCGCGGTCCATACCAAATCCGGCCCGGCCAGATTGGTCACCTCGAACGTGAGGTTGGTGCCGTTCTGACCCAGTTCCAGAGGGCCGAAACCTTCCGGCGCGACTGACAGCCACGGTACGTCATAATCGCCGATCACGCTGTAAACCGGTGATTCCGCGCGGAAAGAGGGTAGATAATAGCCCAACAGGTCAATCGACATCACAAAATAATCGACCCGTTTGGTGCCGTACGATGGCGGATCGAGCGCGGCTTGCCAGATGTTGCCGCCTGCAGAAGTCATGCTGTTGGTGCGCCAAGCGACATCGTCTTTTTCACGCCATACCAGCCAAGCTGACTCCACGGTGAAGTTGTCGGTTATCAGCGCCTGCACGGTCCAAGGCGGACGGTCGCTCTGGATCGGAGCCAAGGCCGAGACAGTGATCTGCGGCGGCACAGGCACGCTGGACGGGTCATTCGGGTCGGTGTTGTCCAAGAATTCCGCCGCATTGCTCCAAAAATCATTGTCCGGGTCATCGCCCGCCAACAAGCCCCCCGTGGCCTGGCCGAAATAACGCAGCTCCCACCAGTCGCTCAAACCGTTGGCGT
>JAQWAM010000196.1 GCA_028707675.1 Kiritimatiellia bacterium
CAACGCGCCACAGGAGTTTGTCCGGCGCATGGTCGCGGAAGGGCGCGTTCAGAAGAACTCATCGGACCGGGTCTGGCTGTGCCCTTCCCATCCGGCCAATCAGGAGCTTGAAGTCGAGTCCATGCTAGAAATCGTCCGGAAATACCCGGTGGACGGCATACACTTCGATTACATCCGCTATCCTGACATGTCCTCTTGCCATTGCGAAGGCTGCCGCAAAAGATTCGGCGAGAAAATAGGCCGCGAATTCAAGAATTGGCCCGCCGATTTGCGTGACGGCGGCGCGGTCTGGGACGCCTGGCTGGAATTCCGCCGCTCAAACATCGACGCCGTTGTCCGGCGGGTCTCCGAAGGCGCGCGCCAAATACGCCCGGACATTCAGGTCTCGGCGGCGGTCTTCCGCAACTGGAGCTCCGACCGCGACTCCGTCGGACAGGACTGGAAGATGTGGTGTGAAAAAGGCTGGCTGGATTTCGTATGCCCCATGAATTATGTCGACTCCAACGCCGTCTTTAAAAACATGATCCTCACACAAAAGGACTTCGCGGGCAAGGCGCGTCTTTATCCGGGCATCGGCCTTTCCTGCTGGAGGGACAGCCGCGACCCGGTCAAACTCGCGGAGCAGATTGGAATCACGCGGGAACTCGGCTTGGGCGGGTTCACGATATTTAATTTCGACGCCAATGCCGAAACCGTGCTGCCTTTCATGCGGCTGGGCGTCACCGCCGAACCCGGCCGATTTTCCGGCCTCTGGCCGTTCAGGTGAGCCTTGCCTATAACTTCACTAAAACCCATTGTATGTGGGTATGTGTGTTTGTGAGTATGTGCGGAAGTTTGAAACCCACACACACACCCACGCACCCACACACTCACATACCGAAGTTACCCTCTCGTTTTTTCCCGGAACCCCGAGAGGTCGGCTTACCTATAACCCTATAAGCGGCAGTTGAACGAGCATATGTCGGGCAAAGGCCGATAAACATTGGTTCTATTCGAAACCTGCGCCGCACCTGTTTGGTGCAATACGCAACTTGGAGTGCGGTGACAAGAGCCGCGCTGTGCGCGGGTCGCGGCACCGCTTTCCGGCCTGTCCGCGCCAAAGCGGCGTCGCGCGGAATACCGCTTGCCGCCGCACTCCAAATCCGTTCGCCAGACTTGAGGAGCATCGGTATCGGAATCAAATGCTCTTTTTAGGATAACTTCTACGTTCGATGTTCTACGTTCGACGTTCGATGTTCAAGTTACCCTCCAGTTTCCACCCTTCCTCCCGGACAGGCTTGTCGCTATTCACCATTCCACGCCACGGCAGGCAGGCAAGCCGGAGTCCATGCCGTGCTTGACGCTCTCGACGCGGCTGACCGTGTCCGCCGCCTCGATCAGTGCGGGGCAAGCCTCCCGGCCGGTCAGCACCACAATCTTGCCGCCCGCCGCCCCCTCCACCGCCTGCCGCGCCTGATCCGCGTCCAGCAGGCCGAGAGCGACCGCGCCGCAGACCTCATCCAGCACCACCATGTCATAAGTGTCATCTCTCAGCTTTGCCTCCGCCAGCCGCAGCCCTGCCCGTGCCGCCTCGCGGTGGGCCTCGAACCGCGGCCCCGCGCTCTCCTTCACGAAACCCTTACCGCACACATGCAGCTCTACACCCGGCAGCAGCCGCAGGGCCCGCGCCTCGCCGGTGTCTCTCCGCCCCTTGATGAACTGGATCACGCACACCCGCAGGCTGTGACCGGCCGCCCGCAAAACCATGCCCAGCGCCGAGGTGGTTTTGCCCTTCCCGTCGCCGGTCAACAAAACCACCCGTCTTATGAATCCCGTCTTGTCAACAACTTGAGCGTTGAGCGTTGAGCGTTGAACGTTGAACGCTCCAGTTACCACCCTCGTTTTCGCCCGCCCCCGGGCGGCGGGCGAGTCGGTGCCAACAGCATTTTGCAGGCTTGGAAACATGGCCGGAATGTGATATAAGGTGATTTTTCAGTACCAAAGTCCGCACCGAGCAGACTTATTGATGAGTTAAACAACCCATATAAAAATAGCCTTTCAGGACGGTTACGTCACCACGTAATTTTCCCGCACGTTTTTCAATGGTTGAATATCACACTATTCTTTTCGACGCGCGCACAGCCACCAGCGACAATCCGGGCCTGAACCGCTACATCCGCTCGCTGCTCGCATCAATGCTGCCGCTGCTGCGTGAAGACGAGCGCCTGCACGTTATTCTGCCGCCGGACACGGAGCTCGGCTTTCTGAATCACACCCAGGTCGTCACGCATCCCACGGAACACGACATCACCACCTTCCGTTCGCACTGGCAGACCTTCCGGCTGGAACACCGCGTCAAGCCGCAGGTGTATCACGCCCCCTGCATCCTCACGCCTTTGCGGGTTCCGGGCAAGCTGGTGTTGACCGTGCATGAATTCATGCCGGTCTCCCACCCTCAATACAGCAGCGACTGGCACACCCGGCTTTTCTGGAAACTCAATGTCCGCCGTGTGCTGATGCACTGCCGCAAACTTATAACCATATCAGAAGAAACGCGCAAAGCCGGCTTGCGCTATTTCGGATCGCGCGCCATGCGCCGCAGTACAGTGATACGGCCCGGCATCGATCCGTCGTTCCGCGCATTGCCGGCCGAACAGGTCGCTGCCGTTCGCAAAAAGCACTCGCTCCCGGACAAGTTCTTGCTTTATTTCGGTTCAGACCGTCCGCACAAGAACGTAGCCACGCTGCTGCGCGCGCTGGCCCTGACCGACCCGACCGCCTCAGTCCCGCTGGTGATAGCGGGATACGGCAACACCGGCAGCCCCCTGCGGCGTGAAGCGGAGCATCTCGGTCTCAAGCAACGCGTGATATGGCTGAATGATTTCCCGGAAGATGATCTCCCGGCGCTCTACTGCGCGGCCCACGTCCTGCTGTTCCCGAGCCTTGTTGAAGGTTTCGCCTTCCCGGTGCTCGAAGCCATGGCGTGCGGGACCCCGGTGATCTGCTCGGCCTTGAACGTGCTGAAAGAGTTCACTGCGGGGGCTGCCAAAATTGTCCATCCTACAGACTGCCAGGAGTGGCAGCGCGCCATCGACGCCGCACTTGTGTCGCTGGACTGGCATGACGTGTACAGTCGCAAATGTCTTGAGCGCGCCGCCGCTTTTTCATGGCGGCAAACCGCCGCCGAGACTCTTGATGTGTACCGGCAATTATACCCGCGCCGCCGCCTGTTCTCGACAACGGGCACGGAAAAGAGCTAACATATCGTGTTTTTGGAGAGTTTAAAACATGATAAAAGCCTGTGACTTGAAAAGAGGCGGCCTGATCGGAATCAACGGTATGCCGCATGTGGTTGAAGACCTCAAGATGTCCACTCCCAGCGCGCGCGGCGCGGCATCGATCTACCGCTTCCGCTTCCGTAACCTTGTCTCAAAGGCCAAGCAGGACGTTTCCTGCAAAGGCGATGAATCCTTCGATGAGATCGATTTCGAACGCCGTCCCGTCCAGTTCCTTTACCGCGAAGTGGATATGTACACCTTCATGGACACAGAAGATTTTTCACAGTTCTCCCTGCCGCGCGACGCCATCGAAGAGCAGGCGCGGTATTTGGTCGAAGACATGGAAGGCATCTTCGCATTGCTTTCTGACGGCAAGATACTCACCGTCGAGATGCCTCCAAAAGTTGAGCTTGAGGTGGTCGAATGCGAGCCGGTGATGAAAGGCGCCACCGCCGCCTCCCGCAGCAAGCCCGCCAAGTGCCGCACCGGCCTGACCGTGCATGTGCCGGAATATCTGGCGACCGGCGAGATGATAGTGGTGGACACCTCAACGGGAGAGTTCATTTCACGCGCGAATCCATCCAAATTCTGACACAGGACATGCCGGCCCGCCTACGCGCCCCGCACGACATTCAGCAAGAAACACATAAGGAATCAACATCATGAACAGCGACCAAGTCAAAACCGGTTTCCAGCGCGCCCCCCACCGCAGCCTCTTCATGGCCACCGGGGTCAAAAAAGAGGATTTCGGCAAGCCTTTCATCGGCGTCTGCAACTCATACACCGACATCATCCCCGGCCACTGCCACCTCAACAAGGTCGGCGAGTATGTCAAAGAGTGCATCCGCGAGGCCGGCGGCGTCCCGTTCGAGTTCAACACCATCGGCATCTGTGACGGCATCGCCATGGGCCACGGCGGCATGAAGTACTCCCTGCCCAGCCGCGACCTGATCGCGGATTGCGTGGAGTCCATGGTCAACGCCCACTGCTTCGACGCCATGATCTGCATACCCAACTGCGACAAGATCATCCCCGGCATGGTAATGGGCGCTCTGCGCGTCAACATCCCCGCCGTCTTCGCCAGCGGCGGCCCGATGCGGGCCGGAAAACTCGACGGCAAGCCGGTCGACCTGATCACCGTCTTCGAGGGCGTCGCCAGATTTAAGAACGGCGCCATCGATGAAGAGCGGCTGACCTGTATCGAAGAGAACGGCTGCCCCGGCTGCGGCTCCTGCTCCGGCATGTTCACGGCCAACTCCATGAACTGCCTCTGCGAGGCGATCGGCCTCGCCTTGCCGGGCAACGGCTCGATCTTGGCCGACGATCCGGCGCGGCGCGGCC
>JAQWAM010000197.1 GCA_028707675.1 Kiritimatiellia bacterium
TTCAAGGAACTGTGCAAGACGAGTGTGGCCCAGGAGTACGGAGAGAACGCCGAGCGCCGGCTGGCCAAGCTCCGGAAGACGGTTGAACAGTGCCGGCGGTACGGGATCCGCATTTACATTTTCTCCATCGAGCCGACAGCCTGGGAGGACGATTCGCCGGTTGTTACGCGGCATCCGGAACTCGGGAGCGTCCGCATCGGGAAAACCCGACCGTTCTGCCCGTGGGCGGACGTCGCGCAGCGCTATCTCTACGAGTCGACGCGCTTCATCTTCTCGCAAGTCCCCGATCTGGGCGGGATGATCAACATCAGCCATGGCGAGCGCCGCACGACCTGCCAGAGCATGATCGCCGCCACCAGTAACGCGCGATCCTCTTGCCCGGTCTGCTCTAAGAAGGAGCCGTGGGAGATCATCCGCGCGACACTGGCGCCCATGGCCAGGGGCATGCATGACGCCAATCCCGACGCCAAATTCATCGCATGGTTCTACATGCCTCAGGACGATCCTCTGGGCGACTGGGTCTATGACCTTCCCAAGCACTGCCCGGAGCATGTCACGATGCAGTTCAACTTCGAGTCGGGCGTGACGAAGGACGTGTTCGGCCGCGGCCGCAGGGGCGCGGACTACTGGATCTCCACGCCGGGGCCGAGCCGGCGGTACGAGCGGCTGGCCTCGTTCGCGAAAAAGGCAGGCACGCCGATGTCGGCAAAAATCCAGACCGGCTGCTCGCACGAGGTGGCCACCATACCTTTTGTCCCGGCGCCCGGTATGCTCTACCGCAAATTCAGCGCGATGCGGGAATTGGACGTTTCCGACGTGATGCTCTGCTGGTATTTCGGGAACTATCCCGGGATCATGAACCGCGCGGCGGGCGAGCTGTCGTTCGAGCCGTTCCCGGATACCGAGGAGGCGTTTATGCGCCGCCTGGTCGGCCCGGAATGGGGACGGCACACCGAAACGGTCGCGCGCGCCCTGACGCTATTCACCGAGGGATATAGCCATTATCCCCTGGTCACCGAATTCCAGTACTGGGGACCCATGCACGACGGGGTCGTCTGGCCGCTGCTGCCGCGGCCCCGGGACGTGCCGCTCGCGCCGACGTGGCAGATCGCCTGGCACACGGGCAAACACATCGGGACCCCGTTCGCGCCGAGCGGCGACCGGATCGGCGAGGCCCTGGGGCAGGAATACACCTTGTCCGAGGCGGTCGAGGAGTGCCGGGCCATGAGCGACCTGTGGGATCAGGGGGTGGCGCTGCTGCGCGTGGTCGAGGCCGACCCCGGCCTGCTGCCCGAGCGGCGGCTGGACATCGGCGTGGCCCGGGCGCTGGGGATCCAGTTCCGCAGCGGCCTGAACATTCTCCGGTTCTATGACCTGCGCGAGCGCATGGCGAACGAGAAGCCGGCGAAGCAGCGGGTGACCCTCGGGGAGATGCGGCGCATTGTGGAGGAAGAGCACAGAGGCGGCGCGGAATTGATCAGCTTGTGTGACCGCGACTCGCGTCTGGGCTTCCATTCAGAGGCCGAGGGATACAAGTACTTCCCTGAAAAAATCCGCTGGCGCATGAACCAGTTGAAGAACGTGCTCGACAAAGAGCTCCCCGCGCTCGAAAGCGACATCGCGTCCGGCAAGGATGTGTTCGCGGCATACTCCGGGCGCGCGCCCGCAGGCGTGTCGCTGCGCTCGCTTTACCGCGGGGAGATCGGCAACCGGGAAAAAGAACTTTCCGGGCTCTTCCCGACTGATTCCGAGTGGCAAAAGTGTGACAAACCCTCGCCGCGCACGTCCGGCGCCAAAAACTTCCGCTGGACGGTTTGCCACGACCGCGACGCCTTTTATGTGGTCTATGACGGCGCGCAGAAGTCGGACCGGATCACGCTGATGCTGGAACCGCGCCGCCTCTGGACATGTCTCAACTATACGATGTCCGCCTCGGGCGAGAAGCAGCCGCGGCACTCTTTGGAGTTTGACGCGCACGCGCGGGAAGGCGTCAACGGTTGGCAGGGATGGCTCCGTCTGCCCTTTGTTTCGCTCAGGATGGATGCGGCGGATCCGGCCCCGTTGCGGTTCAACGTCCGGCATGTGTCGGGCGGCGGCGAGCGCGCGTGGATCGCGCGGGACCCGTGGCCCTACAGGCTCCGGCTGTGCAATGAAAACCCCGGGGATCTGGGATGGCTGTTTTTCAAATAGCGGAGATCACGGTTCACGGTGACGGAAAGCAGCCTCTTCAGGGAGTAACGCTCTCGGACACAACTTGTTTTTTGCGCTTTGTTATTGATCCGCTTTTGAGCTATTTTCGGCATAACACCCGGTTATTGACAGTCAGGGGCAAAATGTCTAATTGCGGATGCGCTGAAAAGTCAATCTTTGTGCGGTCGGGACTGGATCCGGCTCTAACGAAAAAAAGTGAATGAGCGGAAATCAAATCGGAGGGACGGCTGCCGTCCCGACCATTGGCATTTCAGAGAGGGTGACAAAGGGAGAGACTGAATGCGATACGAGATAATGCCGGTAGGGGTTTACGGGGCTAACTGCAGCATATTGTGGGAGGATCCCGACTGCGCGTGGGTCGTAGACCCCGGCGCGCGCGGGGCGGCGATACTGGGGCGCATGAGTAAGCTCTCCATCCGTCCCGGGCTTGTGGTGCTCACGCACGCGCATTTCGACCACATATCCGCGGTGAACGACATCCTGTCGGAATTCCCGGTGCCGGTCTATCTGCACGCCGCGGACGAGGGGATCGCGTTTTCGCCGCTGAACGCCATGCCTCCTTACACCGCCACAAGCCGCCCCGCCACGCTGGTGACGGACAAGGCGGACGGCGAAACGCTTGCCGCGGGCGGTCTGGAAGCCCGCATCTTGCACACGCCGGGGCACACGCCGGGAGGCTGGTGCCTGCTGTTCGAGAAGGACAATCTGCTGGTCGCGGGCGACACGCTTTTCGCCGGGTCGGTGGGGCGCACCGATTTCCCGGGCGGCGACAGCCGGCAGTTGAGCGCGTCGCTGAAGAGGATTAAAGAGCTGCCCGGCGAGACGCAGGTGATCTGCGGGCACGGGCCGATGACCACGATCGGGCGCGAGATACGCGACAATCCCTATTTATGAAACCGGCGGAGCAGATAGTCTCCCTGCTGCGGGAAGCTTGCGGAGATGAGGTTTCCAGCCGCGCCTTATGCGAGCGCCTGAATATCTCGCGGGCGGCGGTCTGGAAGCATGTCGAAGCCTTGCGCGCGGGAGGCTACGTGATAGCGGCCAGCTCGCGGCGCGGGTACCGTCTGGAGTTCGCGCCTGACACGCCCAACGCCGCCGAGGTGCTGCCTTTTCTGACCACCGCGCGGCTGGGGCGCGACTGCCGTTATGTTGAGGAAACGGGCTCTACCAACCGCGACATGGCGCGTATAGCCGCTGGCGGCGCGGGCGAGGGGGTGCTTTTGACGGCCGGCCGGCAGAGCCGTGGACGCGGGCGCATGGAGCGGGTTTGGCACTCGCCGCCCGGACTGAACCTCTACTTCTCTCTGCTTTTGCGCCCTGCGGTGGAGCCCGGCCGCGCCGTTTCGCTGCCGCTGGTCGCGGGGCTGGCAGTGGCCGAAGCCGTAAGCGCGCTGGCCACTGAACTCGAGACGCGCGTCAAATGGCCCAACGACATCCTGATCGGAGGCAGAAAGGTCTGCGGTGTGCTGTGCGAGATGCAGGCCGAGGCCGACCGGGTGCGCAGCGTCATTCCGGGGGTGGGCGTGAACGTCAACATGACCGCGCGGGATTTGCCGGCAGAGCTGCGCGGCGCCGCGACTTCTCTGCGGATCGCGGCGGGCAGGACTTTTTCCCGCGCCGAGACGTTGGCCGCCATCATCAACCGGTTCGAGCCGCTGTATGACCTTTGGCGGGCCGAGGGCTTGAAGCCGCTGTTGCCTCGCATAGCCCGCCTTGACCTCCTGTGCGGCAGGGAGGTGCGGATGGCAAGGGGCGGCGAGGAGCTGCGCGGAGTCGCGCGGGGCATTCAGGAAGACGGCGCCATGCGGCTGGAGACGGATCAGGGGATCGTTCCCGTTTATTCCGGCGAGGTACGCATGGTGCGGGGCTTTTGAGCCGGACGCCAGGATGTATGCAACGTGCGAATACAGTGTGCGGGTATGTGGGTGTGCGGGTGTGCGGGTATGCGGATAGGGGAAACTGCGTTGACGTGTTTGGCGGAACGCGGGTGAGAAGGGGGAGGGGAGCATGTTGTATCGGCCGACACAAGCGAAGGTCGGATTTTTGCGCAAGGCCCGGCGGGCGGTGAACGGTTTGGGCAGATCTTGCCGGTGTCGTGTCTGCGGCAAAAGCTTCTTCCGCTTTTCTAAATACCGCGGCGGCTGGCAGGCGGTTTCGGATTATCTCAAGGAGGTCGAGTGGACCGGCAGCGATTTCGACCGGTTCTGGTGCCCCTTCTGCCGCAGTCACGACCGCGAGCGCCATCTGTTCCTGTATTTTGACGCGCTGGGTCTGTGGGACAGTTTCAGGAACGCGGCGGTGCTGCATTTCGCGCCCGAGAAGCATCTTGCGGCAAAGATCGAGGCCTGCGCTCCGGCTCTGTATGTCAGAGGCGACCTGT
>JAQWAM010000198.1 GCA_028707675.1 Kiritimatiellia bacterium
CAGCGTTTTGCGGGCAGCCCCGCGCTTCTCGTTTTCGTTAGCAATCACCGACGCCAGCGGCGCCGCATCAAACTGTATCAACTGGCTGACAGCGCGGTTGGGGCCGCCCGCCGCAGCGTTGTCGTACGCTACAATGCGCAGGGCTGTGGCTGCCGACAAATCCTCGATCGTCCCCGTCCACTTTTCGCTGAAACGTTTCTGTCCCCGCGCGTCCCACTCCTTGATGACCTCGCCTTCCGCGCCCGGCTTGGCGCCCTTGGGCACGCGCTCAAGCCGCACCGCGCCCAAACCGTACTCGTCCGCGGTTTCAAACTGCACAACAGGTATGGCGTCTGGCGTCAGCGTCGCCTTGCTGCCAGTCGGAGCGATAAGGCGTATCGAAGGCGCCCCGTCTTCAATTAGACGGTATCCGAGCGGCACACGCAGCTCCAGACCGAAGCGGTCTTTCGCCACCACCTGCAAAGTGCCTCCCTTGTCGATCACCATGACACCGGACCATGCCGAACGATCCTGATCAGGAGTCAGATCAAGCCGCTCTTTCTCGAAGACCAGCCCGGCCGTGACAACCGGCCTGTTGCATACCGCCTGAAACCGGGCCTGCGAATGGGTCGGAATCACGATGTCATTGGTGAGGGCATCGAAGCTTCGCGGCAGCAGCGCGGTGTGCTCCGGCGGCGTCACGGTCACGCGCAGCGCGGTCAAAGCCAACGGCGGCACCGTGTCGACCGTGTACTTTCCAGTCGGGTAAGCGTCACCGACCTTGAAACGGTACTCAAGTGAGGAAGCGACCTTGGAGACTCGGTATGTAAACTCCTCTTCTTTGCCGGTGGCCTTGAACTGCCCCACGCGAATCGTGGAGCGGCGGTCATCAGACGGGAAAACGTCAATGTCCACAAACTGGCCCGCGCGCCCGCTGGCCTTGACCGTCAGATTGACGCCGTCGCCCTGCACGATCGTGGTGTTTTCCGGCAGCACCCCTATCACCTTGGCGAAAGTCGGCGGCGCAAGCGTGGAGAAAGGGTTCACCACACGCCGCATCGAAACCGTCCAGGCATCCCCCAGCAGGAAGGCTGGCAGCGTCAGCGCCAGCAGCGCGACAGCTACCGCCGCGGCGCCGCGCTTGCGCAGCTTGCGGTTTTTGATCTCATGCAGCGGCAGCGACGCGAACCCCGGGACGCCTTCGCGCAGATAGGTCTTGAGCCAAGGCGACGCAGAACCCTCGTCGGCAAAAAGCACATGGTTGATCAGGTGGTTGTCGAGCTGCGGAAACTTGCTCTCCAGAAAAGCCGCCACCGCCGCAGGCGTGCGCTTATGGTTGTACTTTCTGACAAGCCACACCAGAGCGGCCAGCGCCAGCAGCGGGAGCACAGAAGCCAATGCCGCGCGCGTGAAAAAACGCGGCCGCAACCACACGTCCAGTGCGGTCATTAAAACCCACCCCGTAAGAAACAGCGCCAGCGCGAAAATTAAATGCTCGAACACGCGCCAACGGTTTATCTTGCCGTTTATTTTAGAGAGGTCATGATCAAACTCAGACATAACCGCATTCCCCGATGCCCGTTAAGAAGATAGTAGTCCCGATTAGCGTAAGAATAATACCACAACGCCGCGCCGGAACCAAATCAATAACTCCGGGCATACAGGAGGGGGGGTGCGATTTCATTTCATTGAATCGCACCCACAGGAGGGGTCGTATCACGACATCGAGACATTTAATTTTCCCCTCACGCCAATTGCAGCCGAGACCTCCCGATAAGTCGACTTCAACTTCCGATCGCCGGGCAGGCGTTTTCCCATGTGAATTTTACAGAAGAACCCACCAAAAGCCATCACGTTTGTCCCGATGTCGTGATACGACCCCTGATAAGCTCCGTCCGATGCGCGCGCCCACGGCCGCCGGCTGGGCGACCGCAAGGCGGTCGTGGCGGACTGGTGCTGCCGCCTGAGTGACGCCTCACAGCGCAGGGTGGCGCAATACTTGTGTTATGAACATTGGGGGATGCGCCCTTTTAGCGCATGCGGGGTTGCCCGCAATCAACCTTTTGCCTGGCGCTCGGCCTGCCGGCGCTGCTGGCGGGTCAAGGGGGCTTCGACCGTAACGGCCGACGCATGGGCTGTCTGCGCGCTCTTGCGCCGCATCATCCACATCTGGATAATCGAAACCGCCTGACTGACGGTCCAGTACAATGACAAAGCCGAGGGGAAACTGTAAAACATGAACAGCATCATTATCGGCATCATCACCATCATCATCTTCTGCTGCTGCGGGTCGCCGGCCGAAGGCGTCAGGTAACTCTGCAACGCCATGGTGCCCGACATCAGAATCGGCAGGATGTTGAGCGGGATCGGCAGCACACCGGCGAACAAATTCTCCGGCTCGCTCAGGTCTGATATCCACAAGAACGGCGCGTAGCGCAATTCCACCGCGCTGCGCAGAACCGTGAAAAGTGCGATGAAAACCGGTATCTGTATCAGCATCGGCAGACAGCTCGACATCGGGTTGACCTTGTGCTCACGGTATATCGCCCAGGTCTCCTGCTGCAGTTTCTGCGGGTTGCCCTTGAACTTGGCCTGCAGCTCCTTGATCTTGGGCTGTATCTCCTGCATCTTCTTCATGCTCTTGGTGCTGTGGTGCGTCAAGGGCCAGAATATGATGCGGACCAGAAAAGTCAGAAGTATGATCGCCACACCGTAATTGGGAATTATGCGGTGGAAAAAGTTAAGCGTCGGCACCAGCAGCTTGCAGAACCAGGTGAAAAAGCCGAACTGCATCACCGCTTCCATCCCGTTGCCCATGGCCTGCAGGAGCGAGAGCTTCTTGGGCCCGACATACAACGTGTATTCACGGCTGCAAGTTTCTCCCTGACCCAAAATACGCCCGGGATAAAACACTCGCGCCGACACACTGCTTAAGGCGTACGACGGCTTGGAAGTGTCACGCGAAGCCTTGAGCGCGAAACCGCTGTTGGCCTCCGACGAATAAAACCCCGTTACAAAAAACCGCGACTTTATCGCGACCCAGCTCTGCGGTTCCGCCACCCGCCGCGTTTCGCTTGCGGGCATGCCCTGCGCGGAAACCTTGCCGCCGCACCCGAAGCCGCCGCCAGCGCCCGACAACAACCGCTTGGTCTCTTTCTCCTTGTCCCAATAACGCGCCTTGGCCTTGTCGGCGGCCGGCAGCGAGTCAACCGAAAGCATGTCGTTTTTGGATCCGCCGCGCTCCATCACGCCTACCGCGACGCTGTTGGTGCCCAACGCCAAAACTTTGTCTCCGGCATTGCGCAGGGTGTCGCTGACCTTGACACGATAATCATCCTGCAGTTCAATCACGCGGGTCACAGTCAGTCCTTCCGCGGTCGCGCTTGTAAAAGTCACGATCCTGCCGTCCGTCCCGCGCTCCACCTCATACGCGGCATTGGGCGCCAGCCCAGCCACACCTGACAGTTCCAAGCCCGGCGACGAGCTGAAATCAAGCTTAACCGGAGGATTGTCCGGCCCCGGCCGGCCGGTGAATGATGTGTAAGCGCTAAGCGTGGCGCTTTTCAAGACCGCCCCGTGCGATGAGACCTCAAGCGTCATCTCGTCGCCGGCCAGCGCGATCACCTGTTCCGCCACTTCCGGCGCGGGTGGCCTCTCCTCTTCCGGCGGCTGCGCTTCCCGCTCCGGCTCGTGCGACTTGATTTCGGCCTGCGGCGTGTCGGCAGGGACCGCTGTTGTTTCAGCCGCCTGATCCGCCCGCCCGCGTTCACTCGCCTTTCGCGCGGCAGTCCTGTTGCTGTAAAACATCCACGCCACCAGCGCCAGCCCCAAGACGGCCGCCATCAATCTCTCTTGTCTGTTCATGTTTACCTATAACTTGGCCATTTTGCCACACTAAAGCCGTGTTGAAAAGGTAGGGCGGTTTCCCCGAAAGCGCCGCGGACGCCTCGGGGAGGCATCCCTACCAACACCTTAAACCTTCCAGTTACCCCTCTCATTTTCGCCCGGAACCCCGGGCGGTCGGCTTACCCATAACTTGAACGCTGACCGTTATTCCTGCGATCATTCACGGTGCCGCCGCGCGCCGGCGGCACCGGATCAAATCCCGATGGCCCGAACGGCCGGCAGCGCAGCACCCTGCGCGCCGCAAGCCAACCGCCCCTGATCGCCCCGTGCTTTTGAATGGCCTCGATGCAATATGCCGAACACGAAGGCTCGAAACGGCAGCAATGACCCAAGTGCGGAGAAATCACCACTTGATAAGCCCGCACGCAAAAGATCAGAAATCCCCGCGCCAGCCAGCCCGCGGCCAGCATCACCCTCTTCATACGAGTCTCCGCGGCACCCCGGCACCGGCCGTGCCTTTAGGCTGTAAGCCCGGAACGCCGCAAAACCGTCTCAAGATCAAGCGCCACCTCCGCGCAACTCCGCCCCGCGATGCCTTTTCGCGCCACCATGATCAGATCGACATCACAGCCAAGCATGTGCCGTAGAAGTCAAAACCGTATGAGCGAATATTCTGGGCAAAAGGCCTTGGGAAATTTACAAATGCGAATAAAACTTATGTAGCATTGCCTAAAGCGTCATGGGA
>JAQWAM010000199.1 GCA_028707675.1 Kiritimatiellia bacterium
CACACGCTTGTTGTAGCGGCGGTCGATCATCTCCCCGCAAAAGGTCTTGAGCCACCCCCCCGCCGGGAAACTCCCGGTGTCGTCCATGATCTCGCGCACACCGTACCGATCGATCAGCTCGCCGATCTCATCGACCACCTTTATAGGATCGCGAACGCGATAGGTCGGATACAGCGTGGTCCAGGAACAGAATGTGCACTTGCCGTGCCAGCAGTCCCGCCCGGCCATGATGTAGGTGCCCGGCGTCTTGCGGAAATTCCCATTTTTTTCGGCATAAAGCCTCCACTGGGTCAGGTCGCGGTCGATCACCGGCGCGGCGTTGAGGTCGTGATCCAAGCGGAAAGTCCCGCTGTTCCGCACCGTCCCGTCCGCATCGCGCCAGAAAACTCCGGGCTCAAGCCGCGCGGGATCAAGCTCCAGCCCCTCTTCCCCCCGCCTGCAGCAGGCCAGCAGATTCACCAGCAGGAAATCGTGATCACCGCCGGTCAGCACAAAATCCACCGGGCAATTGGCGAAACTCTCTTCCGGCAACGCGGTCACATGGTCACCCACCAGCGCCACGGCCGCCCGCGGACAACGCTCCTTCAAAGCCCGGATAAAAGCCCAGTGCCGGCTCACCACCGGCGTCTTGGTCTCCAGCGCCACCAGATCCGGCGCGGCCTCGTCCAGCCGCCGGTCAAACTCTGCCGGGCTCCAACCAGAGGCGATCCCGTCCAGCCAGAACACCTCGTGCCCGGCCCGCCGGGCCATCGTCGCCGCCAAGGCCGGCACCACGGGATAAATGTAGGTCGGACGGTTGAACCACTGGAACTGGCGGTTCTGGGAGAGCAGCGGCACACCTTTTTCAGAGGGCAGCGGCGGATAAGCTATGGCGACGCGAAGAGGCGAGTTCATTAGTGCGTTAGTTCATTAGTGCGTTAGTTCATTAGTGCGTTAGTGCGGGAGTACATTAGCGCGGGAGTGCGTCGCCATTCCACGGCGGCGAAAAACCGACAGTATTAAACCATAAACAGGCGCGATTGTGGCAACGAAAATCGCCGCGATTGTTTTTCACCGCGTTTTGTGCTATTGATTAAAGCCCATGCATCAACGCACCTCAGAAGAATTGAACCGGCGCAACGCATCTTTCGACAACCGGCTGCGCCCCACCCGTTTCACGGAATTCGTCGGCCAGCAGAAGGTTCGCGACCGCCTGACTCTGGCGGTCGAAGCCGCCATGCAGCGCCGGGAGGCGTTGGACCATGTGCTGCTATCCGGTCCTCCGGGTCTGGGCAAGACCACCCTCGCCTTTATTCTGGGCGAGGCCATGGGCGTACATGTCAAGACCACCTCCGGCCCGGTCATCGACAAGCCCGGCGACCTGGCCGGCCTGCTGACCAGCCTCGAACCCGGCGACATCGTTTTCATCGACGAGATCCACCGCATGCAGCGCACTGTCGAGGAATACCTGTATTCCGCCATGGAGGATTTCGTGCTGGACATCATGATCGATCAGGGCCCCAACGCCCGCTCGGTGCGCCTCGAGCTGCCGCGCTTCACCCTGGTGGGCGCGACCACCCGCAGCGGCCTAATATCCGCCCCGCTGCGCTCGCGTTTCGGCATAGTCAACCGCCTCGACTATTACGCGGCAGCGGAGCTGCAGACCATCATCGAACTTTCCGCCGCCAAACTGGATGTGATGATCGACCGGGACGGCGCCCACGAGATCGCGGCGCGCGCGCGCGGCACGCCCCGCATAGCCAACAACCTGCTGCGGCGCGTGCGCGACTTCGCCCAGGTGCGCGCCGGCAACCGCATCACCCGCAAGGTGGCCGACGAGGCTCTCTCCCTGCTCGAGATCAACCCGCGCGGCCTGGACGAGATGGACATCCGTATACTCGAGACCCTGCTGCTCAAGTTTAACGGCGGCCCGGTCGGCCTCAACACCATCGCGGTCTCGGTCGGCGAGGAGCCGGACACGATCGAGGAGGTCTACGAACCTTTTCTGATTCAGGAGGGCTATCTCGAACGCACGGCCAAAGGCCGCGTCGCCACCCCGGCCTGCCACAAGCTGCTGGGCGTAGCGCCAGCCGCCCGCCACGGAGAACTGCCGCTTTAAGCCGGCCGCCCGCGCCCGAACAGTCCGCTGCGCCACTCGCCGATCAGCAGGCTGTCAATCTCAACCAGTCCCTGCGCCTCGTAAGTGGCGCGCACCGCGCCATACTGCGTGTCCAGAATGCCGGACAATACCAGTCTGGAATGCGCGCCAGCAGCCAGAGACCCCGTCACATTAGCGGCGAACCCGATCAAAACGGGCGCCAGAATATTGGCCACCACCACCTCTGCAGGCTCATGCTTGTGCGAGAGATCATCCACCTCAAAAAGAATTGCCGCGCCGTTGACCGTCGCATTCTCAACCGAAACTCTTATGCAATCCGGATCGTTGTCGAACCCGCGCACGTCTTCGAAACCCAGCAGCTTGGCGCCGATGGCCAGTATGCCGGAGCCGCACCCCATGTCGAGCACGGAGCGTCGCGGATTTTCAGCGGCCAGCAGGTCCAGAAAACACAGGCAGGCCTGCGTGGTGGCGTGCTTGCCGGTGCCGAAGCTCAAGCCGGGGTCGAGCGTGATCACGCGTTCGCCGGGCCGCGCCGAGTGCGGCTCCCAAGACGGCCGCACCACCACGCGCTCGGATATCTTCTCGACATGGAAGAAACGCTTCCAGCTCTCGGACCAGTCGGCCCGCGCGACGGCCGTGACCTCCGGCTCGGCCGTCACGCCGAGCAGCGCGGCGGCGGCGAGCAGCGCGGACTGCGCGCGCGCGGCGCCGCCCGGCTCGTCCGGAAAGAGCGAGACGCGGCAGACACCGCTCTCCACGTCGTGCCAGGAGGTCGGCGTGAAGCCGTCGCTGTCGATGATCTCAAACAAGACGCCCGCCGCCTCGGGCGGCAGCGTTGCGGTGACACAGGGAACTGAGTCGTCGGCAGAAGTCATGGTCATCGGTCACACCACGGCGCAAAGCGCGGAGTGGGCACTGATCTCGGACTTGATCTCCTCGAGCATCTCCGGCGGCACCGGCTGGCTGAGCTTGATGATTGCCAGCGATCGCTGAGTCTTAGTGTTGTGCGGATTGCGCATGTCCTCGATGTTGATTCCCGCGTCGGCAAGTTTGCGCGCGATCGCGGCGATCACGCCAGGCCGGTCGTCGTACAGGCAGAATAGCGTGGCGCCGCTGGGCTCGAAGTACAGGCGGTCGAACTCGTCGATGCGCGATACGGTGCTCACGCCCTCCGTGACCGTGCCGCGCGCGCTGTATTTCTTAAGGCCATCGCCCTTCCGTTCCACAGTCAGGTCGATGGTGATAGCGTTGCCGTAACCCTTATCGCCGTCGGCCTCGCGATCCACCAGTTCGATGCCCATCTCCTTCAGAAACTTGACCGCGGCCTTGTAGTCGTTGTAACGGTCGAAATCCGGCCAGATGCCGGAAAGGATCGATACCGTCAGCCACTTGCCGAAAGGCGACAGCTCGCCGTAAAAGCTGGTCTCGATCATCTTGATCGGATTGTCCGTGCCGGATATCTGCCGCACCAGGCTGGCTAAGTTGAAGGCCAGCTCGCAGTACGCCCTCTCAAGCCCTTCGGGGATGTCACGGTTGACGATGCAGCTCATGTCGCCTTTCTCGTCCAGATCAATCAGCTCCTGCGCCGCCCGCCGGGCCGCCACGAAGTTGGCCTCGCGGGTGTTGGCGCCCAGATGCGGCAGCATCAGGTCGGCGATGTCCGCCATGCTTTTAGGCCCGGCCTCGTCCTTGGCGTAGACATCGTTGAGATAGCGCAACCCCTTTTCGGCCTTGACCGCGCGCAAAGCGTCCTCGTCCACAATCCCGTAGCGGGCGCAATTTACAATTGTCGCGCCTTTCTTCATCAGGCCGATCAGCCTGGCGCCCACCAAACCGCACGTGCCCTCGCCGCCGGGTATGTGCAAAGTGACATAATCGCTCTCGGAGAAAATCTCCTCCAGCGAGGCGGCCTCGATCCCGAAATCGCGCAGGCGGTCGCTGTTGACCAGCGGATCATACCCGAGTATCCGGCACTCGAAGCCGCGCAGGCGCCGCGCCACCAGCCGCCCGATGTTGCCGAGGCCAACGATGCCGACGGTCTTGCCGGTGACCTCGCGGCCCATGTAGCTCTTCTTTTCCCAGCCGCCCGCCCGGGTCGTGGTGTCGGCCTTGACCACATGCCGCGCGTCAGCCAGCATCATGGCGATCACCTCTTCAGCCACGCCGTTGGCGTTGGCGCCAGGAGTGTTCATCACGTCCACGCCGCGCTTGCGCGCGTGCTTTATGTCGATGTTGTCGTATCCCGCGCCCGCGCGTATCACCATCTTGAGACGCGGCAGCGCTTCCAAAATTTCGGCAGGCACTTTCTCGCTGCGCACGATCAGCGCATAGGCGTCAGTGTGCGCCTTGACCTGATCCGCCAGCGGCGTGGCCGGATCCTGCACGACCTCATACCCGCCGTGAGCCTTAAGCGTCTCGGCCGCAACGGTGTCCAGCTTGGTCGGTATCAAAACTTTTTTCATGCTT
>JAQWAM010000200.1 GCA_028707675.1 Kiritimatiellia bacterium
AGGGGGTGCATCTCAATCTGACATCCGCGGACGGCTACCCTGCGCTGATCGCGCTCGGCACCAACGAGATCAAGATCAACAACACGGCGGTGATCCACGGCATCGTGCTCATTCCCAACGGCAGCCTGCACATCAACGGCACCGCGACAATCTACGGCGCGATCCTGATCGGGCAGGGCATGACCGGCAACGGCACGGCCAACCTCTACGCCGGGGACGGGCAATCCTTTAACTTGCCGTCGCAGGATGTCATGGAAGACAATGTGGTCATCACGGCGTGGCACTGATCCTGATGCGATTCAATAAAGTTGAATCGCGCCAAGAGGGGAGAGTTAAGAGGGAAGAGTTAGGAGTTGCACCGACTGAGCTAAGCGACTTACAGGTCCAGAACAGCAAACAAAAAAGGGGTTTTCACCACAAAGGCACGAAGAGCAAGAAGTTTTTAAACATTCGTATTATCTTCGTGGACTTCGTGGCTTCGTGGTGGTAATTTTGGGTTGTGGGCGACAGCCTGCTTTATTTAAGAGAGGGGGGGGATAATGGCATACGCGAAAATACCTGAAAAAGAAGCGGTGCTGCTGGTGCGCGCCCTTGGGCTTCTTTTCAATCAAGCCGGAGTTTACGGCCCGTCGCACAAAGTCACGCAGAGCGCGGCCTGCACGGTTTTCACGGAAGTGCAGCAGGCAACAGCAAAATACGGGCCGATTGAAATCTCCGTAAGGGACAGCAATGTTCTGGTAAACAGGTTTTCGGACAGCATCGACAGCACCACAGGACGTAACCTGCGCGAAAAGCTGCGGCTTTACCGCTTGGGCGGGTTGCTGTTCCTGCCGCCGTTGCTGCAGGAGGATTTCGTTTTTTGCGTCAAACTGTTCGGCACACCGCCGGCGAATTTCTCGCAGCAGGGCGGCGCCGAGGAAGTCTTGCGCAAGGCCGCCCTTAAAAGTGTACGGAGCGTGTCGGTTGCTTTCCAGCGTATTGAAGGCAATGTGATTACGGATGATGAGCCTGTGTCGCCAGCCGGGGCTGCTGTTGAACCGGCCGCGCGCCAGACGGTTGTAAGTTCGCCGCGCCCGGCAGGCGGCGTGGGTGTCTTGGATCTAAGTTCCGCTTTAAGTGACATGGGAGCGGAGCAAGAGCCAGCGCGCGAGGATGCCGCGTCGTCGGCATCGGAGCGGAAAAAACATGCGGCAGAGATAGCTGCGCTTTTGCGTGATGCGGCCGCGTTGCTGGAGCAGGATGCTGCGGTCGCAAACGGCACCGGACACCAGCGCATGTTAAAGACGTTGAGTAAAGTCAGGGATGTGCTGGATCAGGTCACGGCCGGGTCCGAGCAAAGCATCACCAATCTGGCGGATCAGGTGGACGAGGACAGCAAGACTATCGCCAGCATCGAATCGGCCGCGCGGCGGCGCGGCATCGGGTTGAAGCTGACGCGCGGCGAGCTGGTCGAGCGTTACGCCGAGCTGAACCAGGAGATCGTGCAGCCGCTGACCGTCTCGACCGGCGTCATCGACATGCTGCACGCGGGCAAGGGCGGCCCGCTGACCGACGCGCAGCGCGACATGCTGCGGCTGGCGGCGGAGAGCGTGGACCGGGTCAACCAGCTTGTCGCTTACATGCACCGCATCGCGGGTCTGCCAGCGAGCTACACGCCTGACGCCGGGGTCATCACCGACACCTATCGATAAGTGATAAGTAATAGGTAAGTTGCCGCAAAAACAACAAGCCGTCCGGCGGGAGCCGGTCGGCTTGTTGTTTCAGGAACGGGATTCAGCCCGGCTTCCAGTCAACACCATGCGTTATGGCAGCTTGTGAACATACCCGGCTACTGCGTTTTCGTTCGGGCAGGTGGGGCGCGTGGCAGCGTCTCCTAGGACGTACGCAGCCTGGTTGTAGGGGCATGTGGGAGCGACCTTGATGTATTTGTCGGCCCCGAACAGGTCGGCTTCGGCGACGCCGCCGCCGGCCAGAAGCGACTGCTCCTTCGCGCCCTCGATCTGCTTCAGGTTAGCTATGCAGGCGTTCATGTGCGACTGTTTGCGTGACTTGAGGAAGTTCGGGATGGCGATCGCGGCCAGAATGCCGATAATCGCAACCACGATCATGATCTCGACCAGAGTGAAACCTCTGCGGTTGATTTTCATAGTTGTTTCCTTTTTGTGCGGTTTTAAGTTACCGGCAACAATGTCGGTTAACGGATGTTATTTTAGCAGTCTCTGTGCCAAAGTCACTGCGAGATTGTTTCTGGCCGTGAAAATATGGCGGGCAAGGTGAAGCGGGGCTGGCAGAAACAGTCGACGCATGCGAAATATTCTCAAAACTGACAGATAAGATTTGCAGAAATGCAAAAATGAAAGCCCCTACCCTTCGGCCGCGGGCGCGGCGGGACTGGCGCCGGATGGCGGCGTCTCGTCGGAAAGTTTGCGGTAGAGCGTGGCCAGGCTGACCTGCAGGGTCTGGGCGGCCTTCTCCTTGTCGCCGTGGGTGGATGTCAGTATCTTGTCCAGATACTCCTTCTCCTTGAGCTTCAGGAAGCCTTTCAGGGATGTGTTGGCGGAGGAGGAAGATGGCGTCTGGGCGCTCTGCCGTGACTGGTTCTCCTGGGCGCGGCTGACGATGCGCGGCGGCAGGAGATCCGGCGTGATGATGTCGTCCTGCAGGAAGGTAACGGCGTGCTTGATGGCGTTCTCCAACTCGCGCACGTTGCCCGGCCATTTGTACGCCGTCAGCAGGTCGGCGGCCTCCTGCGAGAGTTTGGGCTGGGTCTTGAAGTCGGCGGTCTCGGTGCGGATGAAGTGGCGCGCCAGGGGCAGGATGTCTTCGGTGCGGTCGCGCAGGGCGGGTATGTCGAGCGTTATGACCGCGAAACGGTAGTACAGGTCGGCGCGGAAAGAGCCCTGCGCCACGAGCTGCTCGAGATTGGTGTTGCTGGCGACGATCACGCGCACGTCCACCGGTATGTTCTTGGTGCCGCCGACGCGCCGGATCTCCTTCTCTTGCAGCACGCGCAGGAGTTTGCCCTGCAGGAGCAGCGGCATAGAGGAGATCTCGTCCAGGAAAAGGGTGCCGTTGTTGGCGGTCTCGAAGAGGCCTTCTTTATCGGTGACGGCGCCGGTGAAGGCGCCTTTGACGTGGCCGAACATCTCTGATTCCAGCAGGTGTTCGGGCAGAGCCGCGCAGTTGACCGCCACCCAGGCATTATTCTTGCGCGGGCTGTTGTTATGGATGGTTCTGGCTATGACCTCTTTGCCTGTGCCGCTCTCGCCATTTATCAGCACGGTGGCGACGGTGGGGCTGACGCGCTGGATCATTTCGCAGACCTGCAGCATCGTGCTGTTCGTGGCGATCAGGTTCTCGAACTGGTAGCGCAAGGGCGCGTTGGGGTCGGCCGAGCTGGCTGTCGCGGCGCTCTTGACGTGCTCCTCGGCGCGGCTGACGGCGGCCAGCAGCTCATCGACCTTGAAGGGTTTGGTCAGGTAGTCGAAGGCGCCGCATTTCATGGCCTCGATCGCGGTCTCAACCGAGGCGTAGGCTGTCAGCAGGATCACCGGCATTTGCGGCCGCAGACTCTTGATCTCGCGGAACAGGGTCATGCCGTCCATCGGAGCCATGCGCAGATCCGTGATCACCAAGTCCAGCGCTTCGTCATTGCGGACCAAATCCAAAGCGCCGCTGCCGTCTTTTGCTGTAGCGGTCTCATGGCCGTTGGCTTTCAACAGGCTTTGGAGCAACAGCAAAATACGCGCTTCGTCATCTACGATAAGGATTTTAGACATAACTCTGCAACCACAAGTTAACACAAGATCGTTTGCAGAAACCGGAGGTTTTGCAAAGTTCAATGCAGTTAACAGGCAAGAGTATACGCTAAACCCGCCGCGAAGACAACCCCGCCGCTATTTCTTTTTAGCCGCCGACCACGGCGCCGAGCTTGAATCTCGGCAGGAACATGGCGATCACGACGCCGCCGATGCCCACCCCGAGGAAGACCATCAGGACCGGCTCCATCAGTGAGGTAAGGGTGGACAGGGTGGTCTCGACCTCGTCGTCATAGGTGTCTGCGATGCTTTCCAGCATCTCGTCGATGCGCCCGCTTTTCTCGCCGGCCGCGATCATGCGGATCATCAGAACCGGCAGGCAAGGTTTGCCTTCCAGCGCCACGCTAAGGTTGTTGCCCTGTTCCACGCCGGAGCGCGCCGCGAGGATCGAACCCTCTATGAGCTTGTTGCCCATGGAACGCGCGACGATGTTCATGGCGTCCAGAATCGGCACTCCGCTGGTGAGCATTTGGGCGAAAAGGCGGCAGAAGCGGGCGATCGCGACCTTCTGGATCAACTGCCCGAAGACCGGCAACTTCAGGACGGAGCGGTCAAAAACGAGCTGCCCGGCAGGAGTGGCCACCCATTTGCGGAAACCGAACACGGACACTGCCGTGACGGCAATAATAATGTACCAGCGGGCACGGATGAAATCGCTGGCGTCCACCAGCATCTGCGTCGGGCCGGGCAGGGCCTGGCCGAATCCCGAGAA
>JAQWAM010000201.1 GCA_028707675.1 Kiritimatiellia bacterium
ACCTTCTCCAGCCCCAGGATGCGATGAGCCGACATCGAGGTGCCAAACCGCAGCGTCGATATGAACTCTCGGCTGCGATCAGCCTGTTATCCCCGGAGTACCTTTTATCCGTTGAGCGACGGCGCTGCCACCAGCGACCGCCGGATCACTAGGTCCCGCTTTCGCGTCTGCTCGAGGTGTCCCTCTCGCAGTCAGGCGCACTTCTGCCCTTGCGCTCGACGCACGGTTGCCGACCGTGCTGAGTGCACCTTCGAACTCCTCCGTTACTCTTTAGGAGGAAACCGCCCCAGTCAAACTGACCCTCTGGCGTTGTCCCGCGGCCGGTTTCACGGCGCGCGGTTAGAACCCCGTCCACTCAAGACCGGTATTTCACTGGCGCCTCCGCCGCCCCCGAGAGGGCGGCTTCCGAGGCTCCCGGCTATGCTACGCGTGAGTGGCCAGTGTCCAGAGCCAGATTACAGTAAAGGTTCACAGGGTCTTTCCGTCCTTCTGCGGGTATCCGGCATTTTCACCGGCACTACAACTTCACCGAGATCCTCGTTGAGACAGCGCCCATATCGTTACACGATTCGTGCAGGTCGGAACTTACCCGACAAGGAATTTCGCTACCTTAGGACCGTTATAGTTACGGCCGACATTCACGGGGGCTTCGGTTCGGAGCTTCTCCCGCCGAAGCGGGATGACACCTCGCCTTGACCTTTCCGCATTGGTCACGTGTCACACTCTATACGTCCGCTCGCGCGTTTGCAGAGTGCTGTGTTTTTGTTAAACAGTCGCATGGGCCCGTTCACTGCGCCCCCCTCGCGGGGGGACCCCTTCTCCCGAAGTTACGGGGTTAGA
This sequence comes from Kiritimatiellia bacterium, assembly GCA_028707675.1. GTDB lineage: Bacteria > Verrucomicrobiota > Kiritimatiellia > RFP12 > UBA1067 > JAQVQN01. The sequence goes on from JAQWAM010000201.1 coordinate 841, forward strand.
TTGCCGAGTTCCTTAACGAGGTTTCTCTCGCGCGCCTTGGTATACTTGCACCTTCCCACCTGTGTCGGTTTTGGTACGGTTTCCGGCTCGATCCCTAGGGCCTTTTCTCGTCGGCTTGACATCGGGGACTCGCGCGGCGTCGCCGCCGCGCTCGGCCGGGCCTCGGGCTCGCGGCGCGCGGATTTGCCTGCGCGCCGCCCTCGGCTCCATTGAAGGGCTATTCCGTCAGCCCTCTCCCCTAGCCTTCCGCGAAACCCGTCGGTCAAGCTCTAACCGGAAGCGGGGGAATGTTGACCCCCTGCCCATCGCCTACGCCCTTCGGCCTCGGCTTAGGATCCGGCTGACCCCGGGCGGACGAACCTGCCCCGGGAAACCTTGGGATTCCGGCGGTGTGGATTCTCACCACACTTTTCGTTACTCATGTCCGCATAATCACTCGCCTGCGGTCCACCGCCGCTCACGCGCGCGGCTTCGCCCCGCAGGCGACGCTCCCCTACCATCCGTAGATCCGCGAATTCGGCACACGGCTTGACTCCCGATCATTTTCGGCGCGGGACCACTCGACCAGTCAGCTGTTACGCACTGTTTAAATGATGGCTGCCTCTAAGCCAACATCCTGGCTGTCATCGCGGCCCCACCTCCTTAGTGACTTAGCCGTGTTTGGGGGCCTTATTCGGCGGTCTGGGCTGTTTCCCTCTCGACTGCGGAGCTTAGCCCCCGCAGTCTCACTCCCCCGAACCCTCTTCCCGGTATTCGGAGTTTGACGGGCTTCGGTACCCCGGCAGGGGCCCTAGACCGGTCAGTGCTCTACCCCCGGGAGGGTAATCGGGAGGCTGCCCCTAAAGGCATTTCGGGGAGAACCAGCTATCACCCGGTTTGATAAGCCTTTCACTCCAACCCACAGGTCATCCGAGCCCTTTTCAACGGACACCGGTTCGGCCCTCCACCCCCTGTTACGGGGGCTTCAGCCTGCCCATGGGTAGCTCACTCGGGCTTCGGGTCCACCCCGCGCGACTGGCCCGCCCTATTAGGACTCGCTTTCGCTCCGGCTCCCCTTTCGGTTAACCTCGCCGCGCAGGGTGACTCGCGGACTCATTATGCAAAAGGCAAACGGCAACCTGCCCGGAGGCAGGCCGCCATAGCTTGTGGGCGCACGATTTCAGGTCTGTTTCACTCCCTTAAAAAGGGTTCTTTTCACCTTTCCCTCGCGGTACTTGTCCACTATCGGTCGTCACTTAGTGTTTAGCCTTGGAGGGTGGGCCCCCCGGATTCGGGCAGGGTTTCACGTGTCCCGCCCTACTCGGGATACCGCTGGGCCGCGCCGTGGCTTCCGGCTACGGGGCTCTCACCCTGTGCCGCCGGCCTTTCCAGGCCGTTCGCCTAGCCAGGCGCGTGCCGTGCCGCGGTCCCACAACCCCCGGGGGCATGCCCCCGGGTTTGGGCTCGCGCGCTTTCGCTCGCCGCTACTCGCGCGATCTCTGTTGATTTCTTTTCCTCGGGGTACTGAGATGTTTCACTTCCCCCGGTCTCGCCCCGCGCGGCTATGTGTTCACCGCGCGGTCCCGCCCCATGAAGGGCGGGGGGTTGCCCCATTCGGATATCCGCGGATCATTGCTCGCTTGCAGCTCCCCGCGGCTTTTCGCAGCTTACCGCGTCCTTCTTCGCCTAGTGACGCCAAGGCATCCGTCGTGCGCCCGTATACGCTTGGCCGGATGCCCTCAGGCGTCCGGCGTAATCTCGTTTACGTTGCTTTTCCCGTCTATTCCCAAACTGTGCAGTTGTCAAAGAACAATCCCGCCGAAGCGGGAAAACCGTTAGCGCTTGAGCGCAAATGAAGGCCGCCTTTTTTCACGGCGGCCCGGAAGGGGCGCGGGAAGGTTCTGGAAGCGTGCCCGCGGGCTTTCACCTTCGCCCCGCCCGGCTTGCCGCCGCGCGGGGCTGCTCCTTAGAAAGGAGGTGATCCAACCGCTGGTTCCCCAACGGTTACCTTGTTACGACTTCATCCCAATCACCACCCACACCTTAGGCGGCTGCTCCCCTTGCGGGTAGGCGCGCCGACTTCGGGTGCAGACGGCTTTCATGATGTGACGGGCGGTGTGTACAAGGCCCGGGAACGTATTCACGGCGCCGTAGCTGATGCGCCGTTACTAGCAAATCCGGCTTCACGGGGTCGGGTTGCAGACCCCGATCCGAACTGGGGCCGGTTTTGGGGATTGGCTGCGCCTCGCGGCATCGCTTCCCTTTGTACCGGCCATTGTAGCACGTGTGCAGCCCCGGATGTAAGGGCCATACTGACTTGACGTCATCCCCACCTTCCTCCCGCGTGAACGGGCAGTCTGTCCAGAGTCCCCAGCGTTACCTGATGGCAACTGGACACAGGGGTTGCGTTCGTTGCTGGACTTAACCAAACACCTCACGGCACGAACTGACGACAGCCATGCAGCACCTGTGCAGCACCCTCGAAGGAATCCTACTTTCATAGGACGTGCAGCTGCATGTCAAACCCGGGTAAGGTTCTTCGCGTTGCATCGAATTAAGCCACATGCTCCTCTGCTTGTGCGGGCCCCCGTCAATTTCTTTGAGTTTTAGCCTTGCGGCCGTACTCCCCAGGCGGCACACTTAACGCGTTAGCTACGGGACGGGGGGGGTGAAATCCCCCCGCCCCAAGTGTGCACCGTTTAAGGCAGGGACTACCAGGGTATCTAATCCTGTTTGCTCCCCCTGCTTTCGCGCCTCAGCGTCAGATGCGTTCCAGAGATCCGCCTTCGCCACCGGTGTTCTGCATGATATCAACGCATTTCACCGCTACACCATGCATTCCGATCTCCCCTCCCGCTCTCGAGCCGGGCAGTTTCGGGCGCACTTCATGGGTTGAGCCCATGGATTTCACACCCGACACGCCCGGCCGCCTACGCGCCCTTTACGCCCAGTAAATCCGAACAACGCTCGCCACCTCTGTATTACCGCGGCTGCTGGCACAGAGTTAGCCGTGGCTTCCTCTTGGGGTACCGTCAACTCGGGCGGCCGTTAACCGCCTCCGCCTCGCCCCCCATGACAGTAGTTTACGACCCGAGGGCCTTCATCCTACACGCAGCGTCGCATCGTCAGGGTTTCCCCCATTGCGAATGATCCTCGACTGCAGCCTCCCGTAGGAGTCTGGGCAGTGTCTCAGTCCCAGTGCGGCTGGTCGTCCTCTCAGACCAGCTAGCCGTGAGCCTTGGTGGGCCGTAACCCCGCCAACAAGCTGATGGCACACGGGCCCCTCCCCAGGGGGCGGGCCTTGCGGTCCCCGCCTTTGGCGGGCGGATCATGCGATCCGCGCGCCGCATCCGGTATTAGCGCCGCTTTCGCGGCGTTATCCCCGCCCTCGGGACAGGTTGCCCATGCGTTCCTCGCCCTTCCGCCACTCTCACCGGGCGGTATTGCTACCCCCCGGATCCCGTTCGACTTGCATGCCTAATCCACGCTGCCAGCGTTCGTTCTGAGCCAGAATCAAACTCTCAAGAAAAAAACTTCAGGCGCAGCGCGCGGCCAAGCCGCGCGCTGCGCTTCACTTCGAATCCGATCCCGCTGACACAAGCTTCCTATCATCTTCCCGCGTCCCCTCCGGGCCGTGGCCCTTCGGTTCCGCGCTCAAGCTCCGGTTTTCAAAGATCAGGCGCTGCTGGCGGGGCG
>JAQWAM010000202.1 GCA_028707675.1 Kiritimatiellia bacterium
GCTTAAGATCGGGCTGGCCGCGCCGCTGCGCGCTGTGATGTTATGCGCGGCCTTGCTGGTGGCGGCCATCCCGGTCTTTGAAAACTACTACAACGAGTATCTGGTTTTCTCAATGAGCGGGGCCGAACAGAACGGGCATGACTTCGGTTGGCAGTTCGGCAACTACCAGTTGCGCGGAGCCGACGCGATCATGGAGGAGCTTGACCATGATGAGGAGCCCTTGCCCAACCCGCTCTATCCGCCGGAGATGGAGCCTGACGCGATTTTCTTCGGCGGCACCGACCCGGGGCGTTTCGTGCCGACTTACATGATCTATTCCGCGAAGGTCAGGCCGGATGTTTTCCTCATCACGCAGAACGCGCTTGCGGACAACACTTACATGTCCACCATGCGCGACCTTTACGGCAACCAGATATGGATACCCACGCCTGACGACAGTGCGAAGGCCTTTCAGGTTTATGTCGATGAGGTGCAGTCCGGCAAGCGGCCCAAGAATGCCGCTTTGACCATTGAAAACGGGCGCGTGCAAGTCAGCGGGGCGCTGGGCGTGATGGAGATCAACGGCATCCTTTGCGACATGATCTTCGCTAAAAACAAGGCTCGTCACGCCTTCTACATCGAGGAGAGCTATGTGATCGGCTGGATGTTCCCGTACCTCACGCCGCACGGTCTGATCATGAAGATCAATCCCGAACATCGGCCTTTAGATAGTGCCGTCACGCGCGACGATCTTGATTTTTGGGATTGGTACACGCGGCGGCTGCTGCGCGATCCCATGTTCCGACGTGATCTGCCCGCGCAGAAATCGTTCTCAAAATTGCGCAGCGCGATCGCGGGTCTGTACACTTCACGGGGCATGCGCCGCGAAGCGGAGAGGGCTTTCCAAGAGGCGCGCACCTTGTACCCGGTCAGCCCGGAGGCCAACTTCAGGCTGATACAGGAGGTTTTGATGCCGCAGGGACGGCATGCTGAGGCGATATTCATTTTGGAGGATTACAACCGGAAAGATCCAAACAATGACCGCGGGCGCGGTTTTATTGACTTTATAAACAGGCTCCAGCAGACACACGCCAAAGTTCGCGAGCTCACCGCCAAAGCGGAGAAAAGCGACATGGCACTCACAGCGGAAGAAACTTTTGAACTGGCTTTGGCATACCGCGAACTGGGTCAAACCGAAGCAGCCGCCAACTGTCTGGTTCGGCTGGCTGGCGCGCCGGGTCTTCCGGTCGAGAGGATGTTAGAAATCGGCAAATTGTTGAGCGCGCTGAATCGCCATGCAGAGGCAGCCAAGGCCATGGACGGCGTGATGGGGCGGTTGCCGCAAAACGTGCCGCCGGACAAGCTGCTTGATATCGTCCGCGTTTTCGGCGAGGCTCGCCAGACCGAAAAAATGCTGGTGCCGTTGTCGCGTTATCTGCAGGCAAAACCGGATGACTGGCAGGCTTGGCTGGACATGGCGACCTTATGCGCCATGCGCCAGCAGCAGCAGCAGACCCGTTACGCGCTGCAGAAAGCTATCGAATCCGGGAAAATGCAGGCTGTTCAGCGCATTCAGGAGAATCAGTTGTTGCGTCAGGTGGCTGAGCCGCTGCTGCGGCAAATGATGCGTCAAGGGCCGGCGGGCTTGCCGCCCTTGGGAATGCGGGGGCGTTGACGATGAAGCCTCTCTGCGCAAGCCGTGCCGGTTTCCCTTTGGCGGTTGCGGCTGTCATGGCCATTTCGCTGTATTTGCGTCTGCCCGAGCTTGACCGGCGTCCCATGCACGGAGACGAGGCCAACCAAGCGGTGCGTACCGGGATGCTGCTGGAGCGGGGTGTCTATCATTACGACCCGACGGATCATCACGGCCCGGTGCTGTATTTCGCGGCTTTGCCTTTCTGCCGCTTGCAGACCGGCAGCTTTGCCGAGACCAGCGAATGGAATTACCGTCTGGTGCCGGTTTTTTTCAGTTGCCTGACGCTCTTGCTGATGGCCGGGCTGGGTCTAAAACACGAAGGCGGGCTATTTGCAACGCGAGCCGGCATGTTAGCGGCGATGTTAATGACGGCCTTTTCAGCGCCCATGGTGTATTACAGCCGCTTTTTCATTCAGGAAACAATGTTCGTTACCTTCCTGACCGGCATGCTGGTCTTTGCCGTGCGCTATGTCCGCTCCAGGTCTGCGGTCGAGACTGACAGCCGAGCGGCGTTCTGGCACGCGGCGGGCTTCGGCGCATGCGCGGGACTGGCGGCTGCGACCAAGGAGACGGTGGCGCTGTCGCTGGCGGCGGCCGCGGTCGCGGCGGTCGCGGCGGCCGGCCCGAAGCGGCTGTTACGCGCCTGGCGCACAGGTGATGCGCTGGTGGCGCTCGGTGCGGCGGCATTGGTGGCGGTCATTTTCTTCTCTTCATTCTTCACGCACCCCAAAGGCGTGTACGACGCGCTTTTCACAACTGTGCAAGCCTACCTCTCGCGGGCGACGACGGTTCCCGAGCACCAGCATCCTTGGAACTTCTACTTGAAAATATTGTTCTGGTTCAAGTACGGCAAGGGGCCGGTGTGGAGCGAGGCCATGCTGCTGTTTCCCGCAGCTCTGGCCGCAGTAACGTCTTGCTGGCCGCGCGCGCTCGGCAAGTCCGATGCCGCACACCAGCGCTGGGTGCGTTTTTTGGTTGTGTACACGCTCGTTCTGACTGCGATCTACAGCGCCATTCCTTACAAGACCCCGTGGTGCGCGCTGTCATTCCTGCACGGTTACATCCTGCTGGCCGGTATAGGCGCGGGTGCGGTGGTGGAATGGATGCGAGGGGTTTCGGTTAAAGTCCGTTGGACGGGGTCGTGCCTTTTTGCCGTGTTCATGCTGGCGACGTTACAACGTCAATACGCACAGGCGGTACGGGCCGTTTACGCTCTGCCGGCTGATCCGCGCAATCCCTTTGTCTACGCGCATACCGGTGTGGACGCACTGAATCTGGTGGCGGCGATCGAGCAGGCGTCCGCGGCAGCGCAGGGGTACGCGACACCGATCGCGGTGGCTGTGCCGACACCGGACACATGGCCGCTGCCCTGGTATCTCAGGAAGTACGGACAAGTCGGCTACTGGACACGTGTGGAAGATATACCGGATGAGTTCGCCCCTGTTGTCGTGGTCACTGCCGCAGAACAGGGTGACATTGCCGAACAGCGTTTCGGCCGCGGCAAGCGCGCTAATTTTTTCGGCATACGCCCCGGCGTACTGCTGAACCTGTTTGTGCCTGAGCGGTGAATTGCGATTGCAGTCAGGAGGCCAGCCATTTTCTGTTTGCTGGACCGTGAAAAAGGAGGTGGAAGATGTCAAAAAAGGAAGAGAAGGTCAGTTTTGAGGATGCGCTGAAAAGGCTGGAGGAGATTGTCGAAACCATGGAAGCGGGCGAGGTTGATCTAGACCGCATGGTGGCGTCTTTCGAAGAGGGCCAGAAACTGGTCAAGTTATGCACGGACAAATTGAACGAGGTGGAAGCCAAGATCGAGAAGATCATCAAAAGCGGCCCGGAAGCGGCTAATGTTGAAAAGTTCGAGATGGAGCGCTGAGGCAAGCCCGCCGCGCCGAGGATTCAGGAATCTGGGTTCAGTGTTCAGGAAGTGGAGAAAAGTTAAACGTTCAGAGAGAAAAGGGAAAAGTGAAGAGCGGGATGAAAGACCGCCTGTCTCTTCACTCTTCACTCTTCACTCTTCACTCTTCACTCTTCACTCTTCACTCTTCACTCACCCTTCGCTCTTGAAAGGCTTACAGCTCGCTGGAGCGCTCGTAAATTTTGACCTTCCGCACGTTGGGGCCGACATAGATCTGGCGCGGGCGCTGCAGCTTGAACATCGGGTCTTCGCGGGCCTCTTTCCAATGCGCGATCCACCCCGGCAGGCGGCCCAAAGCGAACATGACCGTGAACATCTCCTTGGGGATGCCGATCGCGCGGTAAATGATACCGCTGTAAAAATCCACGTTGGGATACAGGTTGCGCGACAGGAAGTAATCGTCATGCATGGCGATGTCCTCGAGTTCCAGCGCCATCTCAAGCTTCGGGTCATTGACTTTCAGGGCTTTCAACACCTTGTAACAACAATCCTTGATGATTTTGGCGCGCGGGTCGTAGGTCTTGTAGACCCGGTGACCGAAACCGTACAGCAACTGTCCGCCTTTTGATGATTTCACGTCCTCGACATATTCGCGCACGCTTTGGCCGCTGGCCTGGATGTTTTCCAGCATGTTGATCACCATCTGGTTCGCGCCGCCGTGCAGCGGCCCCCAGAGGGCGCAGATGCCGGCCGCCACCGAAGCGTAAAGGTTGACGCGGGCGCTGCCGACCAGCCGCACGGCCGCGGTCGAGCAGTTCTGCTCATGGTCGGCGTGCAGGATCAGTAGGACGTTGAGGGCCTGCAGCACCTCAGGCTTGATCTCGTATGAGCAGACGGGCGAGCTGAACATCATGTTCAGGAAGTTGGCGCAATACTTTAGGTCGTGCCGCGGGTAAACGAACGGTTCGCCTATGGATTTCTTGTA
>JAQWAM010000203.1 GCA_028707675.1 Kiritimatiellia bacterium
CCGCACGGTCGCCCGCATCAGGGAAGGGCACCGCATCCGAGGCCTGAAACCTCTTGGCGTTGATGAGATCTCCTATGCGAAAGGCCATAAGTGCGCGACTCTGGTTTATGACTTGGACCGCTCCTGCGTCGTGTGGGTCGGGCGGGGCAAACAGCGCGAGACCATCGATGTTTTCTTCAATGAGGTTCTCAGTGATCACCAGAAAAATCAGATCCGCTGGGCGAGTTGCGACATGATCTTCCTGACCGTCGGCGATGTGAATATGCCTGCGCAAAACTCTCCTCCCCGCCCTATGTCTGCAACGGCTGCCGGGCGGAGAAGGACTGCACTCTGCGCAAGCAGTTCTACCTGCACCGCTCCGCGCACAAGAACTGCCGCGACTTTCTGGAAAAGAGCCGCGAGGGCGCTAACATCACGCAAGACGAGCTGCTGGACATGGACGCAGTCCTCACGGGCGCCGTCCGTAACGGCCAGTCCGTCCACCACGTCATGACGCATAACCCCGACCGCTTCACAGTGTGCGAGAAGACGGTCTACCGCTACGTCGCGGGCAGGCTGCTCGCCGTGAAGAACGGCGACATGCCCCGCGTCTGCTCGCTCAAGCCGCGCAGGTCGAAGCCCGTCGAGCACAAGGTGGACTCCAAGTGCCGCGTCGGGCGGACGTACGCCGACTTCCTGGCCTTTATGGCGCGGAACCCGGACACCCCCGTCGCCGAGATGGACTCCGTCATCGGGCGTGTCGGCGGCAAGGTCCTGCTGACGGTTTACTTCCGGCACAGCGCGATGCTCCTCGCGTTCCTCCGCGAACGCAATGACTCGCAATCCGTTCTCGGCGCCTTCGCCCGGCTCTGGTCGCCCGGCGGCGCCGGGCAGGACCTGTTCAGGATGCTGTTCCCGGTGATACTCACCGATAACGGATCCGAGTTCTCCAACCCATCCGCCATCGAGTCCGCCCCGGACGGCTCCCGCCGCACGTCCGTCTTCTACTGCGACGCCTGCGCGTCTTGGCAGAAGGGCGGCATCGAGCGCGACCACGAGTTCCTGCGCATGGTTTTGCCGAAGGGAACGGACTTCGACGGACTCACCCGGGAAGACGTCAACCTCGTCCTCTCCCACGCCAACAGCTACGCCCGCCCGTCCAGGGAAGACAAGTCCCCGTACGACCTGTTCGCCTTCCGGTACGGGACCGCACTCCTTGATAAACTCGGCATCAGGAGAATCGCGCCGGGCGACATCGTCCTGAAGCCCTCGCTGCTGGCGCGCTGACCGGCGCTGGCAGGCGACACTGACCGGCCCTCCGGGGACCGGACGACACGGGGCGCGTTTTCTATGTCCGAAAAACTGGATCACGCCGCGCCGCGCCCCATCGCGCCCTTTTTTGGCACGGCCGCACCAAGAATACGACCGCAAACCCCGCAGCCCGCCGCAACCAGTCCCTTTTCGGATAGACTAAACGCACCTTCGGAACAATTAAACGCGCCTCAGGACTCATTTACTCTGACAAAGGCGATTTTACTTTGTCCTTTGACCCAGCAAAGACAACGGAAAACAGGGGGCAGGGGATCCTTCACTGTTTGATGATTTCCGTGAATTTATGTTGAGTTTTGCTGTGAAAATCGACTATGCTAACATGCATTGAATTCGGAAAGGGGTTGGGATATGGCTGTGGTTCAGGTTTCGGCAAGGGTCGACGGTAAAATACGCGACGCGGCGGAGAGGGTTTTCGAGCAGTACGGATTGGATTTATCGACCGCTATCCGCTCAATGCTCACGATCACCGCGAACAGCAAGCGTCTCCCTTTCGTCATCGGGAGGCCCCCTGTTTCGCTCGACGGGGACGGTTTCGCGGATGACACCGCGTATTTCAAGCAGATCCCCGGATACTGGGAGGGCATTGTCAAGGCAGCGGAGGAACCGGCCGCCGACGGACAACTCTATGATCCCGAGTCTTTCTGGAGCGAGGGTTGACATGTGGCTGATCAAACTCGCAAGCGAAGCCGTCAAAGACGCCCGGAAGATCAAGCATAGTCCTTTGGCTGGGAAGGTTCGCGAGCTTCTCTCCGTTCTTGCGGAGAATCCGTTCCAGTCCCCTCCGCCCTATGAGAAACTCGCCCCGCCGACGGCGGAGACCTATTCGCGGCGGATCAACCGGCAGCACAGGCTGGTCTACAAGGTTTACAAGGATGAGGGCGTCGTCAAGATTCTGCGCATGTGGACGCATTACGAGTAGCGGCGTACGCGATCCTGGCGTGGCATCAGAACAGTTCGAAGAACGAATCCTGTCCGAGATGCTTGACGTATTTCCTGGCTAGTCCGGCGAGCGCGCCCGGTCCGTCCAGCCAGATCCAGTCATCGATCCGGCCCCGGAAACAGTAGCGTTCGACGGTAAACGCGCGCGTCTCCCTGTCAACAAGCGAGAAGCGCATCACGGCCTGATAGCTCGCGTGTTGTTGCCTCTCCTCCGGTGAGAGATCCCGACCGCGGAATTTCCGGTACAGGTCGTTCAGGCCGCTCGCGTCCGAGGCCTCATGCACGATGATCGCGCCCTCTTCGATCCGTGTGTTCGATACTCATTCCCGGCGTCTCCCTTCTGCGTTCAGAGTCGGATGTTTCCCGTTAAGGCTTCACTCATCGCACCCGTTCCGCCTCGTACACGTCCAGAATCTCATCACGCATATACCCGCCGATCGAGTCCGCCTTGCACAGGCGCTGGTAAACGGAGTGCGGCACATCCCGATACTTCCATGTACTGCCCTTTCGGAACACGACTTCCAGCACCTTCTCCTCGCGGTCATACCCGAAGGCCGCCACCATCGACGACTCCACTTTCTTCAGTGTCTTTATCATTCTCCCAATGCCATTGCCTGTTCGTTGCGTTCGCCACCAACAAGGTCAGCACTCTCACTAACCCTTCACCCATATCCATGAGAGAGAATATGACAAAAAACGTAACGGACTGTCGATGTGAAAACAAAACTGGACTGGTGTAGTTTCAAAACGACCCGACACGGAAAACAACGCAGGGGGTCCTTCAGTGTGGCAAGTTACTAAAGTTTGGATGTACACGAACAAGAAACCGTTGTAATCTGTTTAACATTCATTGGGGGTTTTATTCGGGATAAGATTATGACGAGACGCGGGATATGGGGGCGCGTCGGCGTTTTTGGGCTGTGCGCGGGTCTGCTGTCCGGGTGCCTGACGCGCGACGCGCTTTATGATGACTTGGCGGTCACGCGGGACGAGGCCTACGACGCCTGGCAGCGCATACGGGAGAGCGGGGACATCCCGATCCCCGCCGAGAACCTGACGTTGGACGAGGCGGTGCGCGTGGCACTACTGTACAACAAATCGCTGCAGGCAAAGATTCAAGAGCGCGAGATCGCGCGCGGGCAACTGCTGTCTGCGCACCGGCTGGCATTGCCGCGGCTCGACGCGGCGGCTTCCACCGCTCACGGCACCCGTGACGAGGACAGCACGAGGCTGGTCTTGCGGCAGCCGCTTTTCCGAGGCGGAGGCGCGACCGCCGGGCTGCGCGCGGCCAAGCTCTACGCTTTCTGGTCCGACGAGGGTGTGCGACTGACCGTGCAAAGCGTGATCCGGCAGGTGACCTTCGATTATTACTCCGCCCTGCTGGCCGACAACCTCTGCCAGGTCAACCGCGACGCGGTGATCTCCGCCGAGGCGCACCTTAACGACGTGCGCGTCAAGCGCGTCAACGGGGTCGCTTCCAAGTACGACGAGCTGCGGGCGCAGGTCGATGTGGCCAACTTCCGGGCGGAGCTGATACGGCAGGAGAACAATCTGGTGCTGGCCAAGACCGGCCTGCTGCGCACTCTGGGCACGGCGACTGACGCGCCGATCCGGCTGGCCGACCGGCTGCGCCATGAAACCGTCGCCGTGACGCTGGAGCAGGCGGTTGAGACCGCCTACGCCAACCGGCCGGATCTTTACATGGCCGAGCTGAACATCCGGATGCAGCGCGAAAAAATCAAGGCGCTGCGCGGCGCGTATTTGCCGGAGGTCGATCTGGCGCTGCAGGCCGCGAGCGACCGCGACCGCGACGGCGAGGACCGCTGGTCCGGCAGCCAGCGGGCGGCCATAGAGCTGAACTGGGCGATCTTCGACGGCATGGGCCGCGAGGGCGAGATCATCGCGGCCAAAGCCTTGCTGAAACAGCGCGAGATAGAGCTTAAGGGGGTTGAAGAGGATGTGTTTCTGGATGTGCGGCAGGCGTTGCTGAATCTGGCCAACGCCGAGGAGTATGTGGAGTCGCAGCGGCTGAACCTGCAGCACGCGGAGGAGGGCCTGCGCCTGGCGATGACCGGCTACCGCGAGGGCGTCAACACCGAAGTAGAGGTGGTGGACGCGCGATCCGCGCTGACCGAGGCCCGCGGCAATTATTACCGGGCGCTGTATGACCACAGCGTCGCGCGCCTCTCTCTCGCGCACGCGACGGGTGTGCTTGGCAAGGAGCTGGAGGAATGATGAAGCGTATCTTGAAAGC
>JAQWAM010000204.1 GCA_028707675.1 Kiritimatiellia bacterium
GAGCGAAAGGCGCCCTGCAGGCGGGGCAGCTTTTGGAGCGGGATATGCGGGCGGCATTGAGAGGCGGGGAAGAAAACACGATACGCGCGCATCATCGGGATGAGATCGAGGAAGGAACAGTCGCGCGCGGAGCGCGGCTGATCGGCGACATGGCGCGCGCGCCGTTCTGGGGTCTGGTCGTGTTGTCGTCCGGCATCGTCACGCTGTTGATAGCGTCGTTCCACGCGTCGTCAAAGACCTTTGCCGTGATGCGCGCGGTCGGCATGACGAGAGGGCAGTTGGGGCGTCTGCTGTTGGGCGAGGCCGCGCTGACCGGGATTTGCGGAATCGCGCTGAGCCTGCTGTCGGGATTCTGCATCGGCTGGACATTCACGGGATGGACGCGGGCTTGGATGCCGTTCGGCGGGCTGCCGCTTTCATTGAGCGTGCCGTGGCTGCTGATTCTCGGAGGCGCGGGTTTCGCGTTCGCGCTGTGCGTCGTGATGGCCGTCCCGCTGATCGTCTGGCTGATCCGGTACGAGCGTGACTTGCCTTGACGGACGCGCTCAAACCGCATGCCGTTGACCGCAGGCCGGTATGTGCCGGCGGCACGCCGAAGCCGTTCGTCTGGGATAAAGAGAACGGCTGCGGTGACTGTTATTTTGACTACACGTGGGTGATGGGGGCTTCTTCCGTTGTCATGAACCCGGAACCACACGCGACCTACATCAACAGCGAACATTACTGGGATTGGGCTTTGGCGACGGGGCGACAGTGCTACGGACTGTTTGTGCCCGATCACGGGTTGCACAAAAAGGATTTTGGCGTCAATGTGATGGTCGTTCCGGAACGGACGGCGCATCCGCGCAACGGCGCTCGACGGTTGCGGCGAAAGGCTGTTTTCCCAGGCGGGAATGCTGGTGTGAGGTTCTCTTTTGCCATGATGTTTCGCTCATTCGCGCCCCCGGACGTGCCGGGGAGGTGCGGTTAGTTTGTCAATTCACAATCGCATCCCAACGTCATCTTTTCGGCTTGATAGCTGATCGGTTTAAATGACAGAATACAAAAATGAAATCGCAGCGCAAAGGTTCAGGCCCCGTGAAAATGCTGTGGACAGGCGGCTGGGACTCCACTTTCCAGCTTCTGGAACTTCTGTTTGTCCAGAAAAGCGAGGTCATACCTTACTATCTCATAGAGGAGGATCGCCGATCCACCCGTCAAGAGATGCTGGCCATGAAGAAAATCAAAGCGATGGCCCGCGCTTGTGAACCTCAAACGGAAAAATTGCTGGCGCCGACCCGCTTTTATGCCTTGGCGGACATACCGCCGAACCCGAAGGTCACCGAGGCTTTTGATAGGCTCAAGGAAGCTCGATTCATGGGGCGGCAGTATGACTGGCTGGCGCGGTTCTGCGAATGGCAAGACCTCTCAGGATTGCAACTGTGCATACATAAAGACGACAAGGCCCACGCCGTTTTGGAAGGCATGTTGGCCGCCAAACCCGGCGGAGGGGGCGAGTTCATTGTTGACGAGAAATTACGCGGGACCGATGAACACACGGTCTTCGGCCGGTTCTCGTTCCCGATTTTGAATCTGGCCAAGTTGGATATGAATCGGATTGCCCTTGAGCGTGGCTGGCAAGAGATAATGCTGCAGACTTGGTTTTGCCACCGGCCGGTCAAGGGCAAGCCGTGCGGGCGCTGCAACCCGTGCCGTTACACGATCGAGGAGGGGATGGGGTTCAGAATTCCGCGGGCGCGCGTTCTTGCGGGGATGTTCAGGAATGATTTCTGGAAACCCTTTAAAACCCGCTTTAAACGAAAAACAAGTCCGGCGCTGTGAAGCCGCTGACGCGAACTGCCGCATAAAACGGCTTGTTTCATCAAAATCGATGTAGTAAGTTGGCGCTCAATTTTTGACACAGAACGGGCAGGCAATACTATGAAGGTTAACAAGCTCTTGAAGCGGGCGGGGAAAGTCGTGACGAAACTGCCCAGGGCTTTGAAGGCGTTTAAGGGCATGGTTTCCGATCCGGAGCTGTCGCGTTCCTACTACCCTGACGAGCCGCGCAAAGGCAAAACGGCGATCTATCTGGATCTGCTGTGGTGGTGGGTGCGGCATCAAGAGGTCAATGACTTTTACTTCTACTACGGGCTTGACCGGAAGAAAGGGGCGCGCTGTGGGGATTTTTTGTCCTACAATGATTTCCGCAGGGCGCGCGACTGTTGCAACCGAAAGGCTTCCGCTTCGCGCCACTACAGCTATGTCTGCATTTTGCGCGACAAGTTTGTTTTCGGACAGTTCGTGTCGAGCTTGGGCTTTCGGACGCCCAAGAATTTGGCGCTGTTCATGAACGGCGCCGTGTGTTGGCTTGACGGCAGGCGTGAAATGGCGCTCGATGATTTGTGCGGCAGCGGCGATTATGACGGTGATTATTTCTGCAAAAGTCTGTCCGGGCTGGGCGGCGAAGGCGCTTTCCCGCTCAGCATCAGCGCCGGACGATTGTTCATCGGCGGGCAGGAGATAAATCTGGAACAGTTAAAATCAAAAATAAGCGGGGACTATTTGCTGCAGGAGGCGGTCGCGCAACATCCTGAGATGAGCAGGCTGTACGCTCACGCGATCAACACTGTCCGAATTGTTACGTACCGTGACGGAGGACAAGTCCGGGTGTTGTACGCGGCCATGCGCGCCGGCACCGGCGGCAGCAGGGTGGACAACGCAAATTGCGGAGGCGTGGCGGCCAGAATAGACCTGGCTAACGGCTGTTTGCTGGGGGACGGCATATTTTCACCCGGTAAAGGTGCCCGCACATTGTGCCATCCGGACACCGGCGTTGCGATCAACGGCTTTCAGATACCCTGCTTTCAGGAGGCGGTTCAGTGCGTGACCGGTCTGCACCGCTATCTTTACGGGATACATTCCGTGGGCTGGGACGTCGGCATCACGCCCGAAGGCCCGGTCATCATCGAGGGCAACGACGACTGGGGCGGGTGCTTCCCGATGGCTTTCGAGCCGGACTTCAAGGCGCGTTTCTTGCGGGCTTGCTCATCCGCTTCCCGGCAGAGTTGACCGGTCGGCAGTTTCAGCCCATATATTTGTAGGCAGCGGAGAGGTGAGATGAGGATTGGAATAATAACCCTGATCGACGTCAACAATTACGGCGGGGCTTTTCAGGCCGCTGCTATCCAAGACTATCTCCGTAAGGCCGGGCATGACGCTGTGCTGCTGCACGTACAGTACAACAAGCGCCGCAACCCCGCGCTAAAGTTTATCGAGCGGCCGGGCAAGGGCGTTGTCGAAATTATCAAGGAGCGCAAATTCGCCGCGTTCCGCGAGCGGCATTTCCGCGCGGGCGGGCTGCCTGCATACGGCCTTGAGCGGTTTCTGGATGCAGCGCCCGAATTTGACGCTTATTTGTGCGGCAGCGACCAGATTTGGAATTCCGGCAATTGCGCCGACCCGCTCCGAAGGCGGCTGTTCTTTCTGGATTTCGGCGCCGCGGACGCGAAACGCGTCGCTTATGCCGCGAGCTGGGGCGCGAAAACATTGGACGAAGGTGTTCGGCAGGCGGTGGCTGATTGCCTTGACCGATTCGACGCCATCAGCGCGCGCGAGAAAAGCGGCGTTGAGATAGTGGAGGGGCTGGGAAAGCAGGCGCGCTGGGTGCCGGATCCGGTTTTGCTGCACGCCGCCGGTTACTGGGAGGACATCGCGGACGAGGCCTTGAAGAAGGCCGTCGGCAACACCCTGTTCAAGTGCGAGTACAGGTGGACCCCCTGTGTGCCGTTCGCCGATGTCCAGAAACTGCTGTGCGGAAAATACGGATGGGATGTCGCGACGCCTTTCTCCAACAGGCCTTTGCGCGAGTTCGCCTTGACCCGCTGCCTGTCGCCGCAAGAGTGGCTGGATAATCTGCGGCGCGCGCCTTTTGTGCTGACCAACTCATATCACGCCTTGCTGTTCAGCATCATCTTCAAGCGCCAGTTTCTGGCCATACCGCTCATAGGCAAATACGCGGGCATGAACGAGCGGATCTTTTCAGTCGCGGAACGTCTGGGATTAGAGGATCGCCTGCTGACAAAATTCGAGCCGGATCAGATCATTGAACTGGCGGAAAAGCCGATAAACTGGGAGCGCGTGGGCCGGGAATTGGCGGATTGGCGTCACGAAGCCGATGCCTTCCTGAAAACCGCGTTACAATCTTGACTCGTCCAGAGCCTGCCGCAACTGCCGACAGATGACTGCGGATGAAAAACATTCCCGGTATAGCTCGCTGACGGTATTGCCGCGCCCGGACAGTTCAGCGGGACGCTCGAGCCATGCCGCGACTGCCGCGGCCAGCGCGCGCGCGTCGCCCGGCGGCACGAAGGCCAGCGCGTCAGAATGCTTTGCTTCGGAAGGGTAAGCGTCTGACTCGCGGGTGACGACCGGGCGACCCGCCGCCAAGGCCTGGAAGACCTTGTTGGGTATGACGCGTCCCGCCTTCATGGTTGTCCCGAAAACGCCGAGC
>JAQWAM010000205.1 GCA_028707675.1 Kiritimatiellia bacterium
GCTCGTTCTGGCTAGCATTCCCAACGCCACGGCCGAACACCCCTTTGAGTTCACGTTCAGCGAGCCTCACAAGCTAGTCACTCTGAGAATGTCCGGCGGCGATCCTGCCGGTAGGGCAGGCAAAGTGCAGTATAGGTATTCTCTGCTGCCGAATCCAAAGTGAAGGAAAGGAATGTGCGAACCACCGGCGGCACCATACGTCGCTAACGCGCCGCCGGTGCGCCGGCTCGTTCGGCGTCTGAGAAAGCCCCGCTCGACGGCACAGCATAAGTACTCGGGGCATGAAAAGGAAAGACCATGAGTAGCGCAGAAAAGAAGACAGTATCCGGGTTCGAGAAGTTCGTATTCGCCGTTACGAGGGTGTTTGCCCTTTGCGGTGCCGCAGTCATCGTAATAGTTATCGCGATACTCGCCATGAAATTACTCTCGCCGGGAGAGAGCACCAAGGTTACATACGAAGAGGTAGCAAAGGAAATGGCTGGATCAACTGACGAATCTAATTCGGATGCAGAAGATTCGCCCCGCACACCAGCAGTTGCTGTTGTTGCTATTCCTGACAACCTTAAGCCCTACTTCGGCGGAGAAAATGAACGCATCTTGCGCAACTGGATTGACGATCTCTCGGAAGATCAACAAAGGGACTTTCTCAAGAACATGTCTCAGGTGGTTCGCGAAGCCAACGCGAAGAAGGCCGACGCCACAGAGGCAATCAATGCATACAAATCATTGAAACTTCGTAAGCTCAGTAGTGAGGGGTTTGAACAATATGCAGCCATGGCGACAAAGGCTGGCTACATCGCTGCGATATTCGGACTTCTTCTGATCTTGAGTATCCTGAGCCTTGTCCTCGTAATGCTCGCCATCGAGAGGAATACGAGATTGCAATCTGCATGACCGACACCGGGACGCCCGCCCACGCGGGCGCCCCGGATATTCACTAACGGGAGCACCAAACATGACCGATAACGATAAGATCAAGGCAATTGTTACTTCACTCCGCGACAACGCACTGGGCGACATCAAGCGAGCTTCCGCTGGTGAATCCAAAATGGGAGCCTTTATACTCAGCAGTTGCCTCATCGACGCAATTGCCGGCTTCATGAAGGGCTCCGACACCAATCACGCTGATTACAAGTGTTTTGTCTGCAAATACATGTCGACATACAACAAGGACGACATCTACACCGATCTGCGCTGCAAACTGGTTCACAGTTACTCGGAGGGTGGGTCATATTGGTTTACAGACAACAAGCGGACCCTTCACCTCTCGAAGCACACTGACGGAAAGACAATCGTGAACCTTGAGGACTTTATCGAGGAGATTGAATCTGCTCTGACAGCGTACACCACTGATTTGCAGAATACGGGAAACCAGGCATTAAGAACGAGCGCGATAAAGAGATTTGATGGCAATGGAATTATTCAGGTCATGACTCCGCCCGCACCCTCCACAGGCACTGGATCAACGCTCGGATTGCCGCCGTTGTCAGGAGCACCATAACGCCAACAACGGCATGCTGCTTACTCATGGCCCGCGGCGGGCCATGAGCAGCAGAGGGCTGACGTTCGGCGGAAATCATGTGAAAGGATAACGATAATGGCTTTAACCGTATGCCCAGAATGTAAACAACAAGTCAGCAAGCATGCAGACCGATGTCCAAATTGCGGGAATCCTATCAGACGCGGATTTCTAGGAAAATCAGGTACAGAAAGAATTATCAACATTATCGTCCTTGTCATTCTGGTTGTCGCTTTCCTGACATCAAAATCATGCTGAAAGCCTTTCACAAGGAAAGCGGTAAGGGTGGTGTTTTAGTGTGTTTTCAATCTTTTTTGCCATTGCCCTTGCACCCATCACATGCCTTGAGAAATACCCCGTGTTGATGGTATAGTCTTGGCGTTGGAGGTGTTATGGGCAAATACGCAAAGGTATACGAGCACATCATAACGCGGCGATCAGACTCGAATGTCCCGTTCTATGATCTGTGTTCGTTGTTGACCCGTTTGGGATTTGAACGCCGGGTGCTTGGCGACCACCATATCTTCACGATGGAGGGAGTCGAGGAAATCATCAACCTTCAACCCCAAAAAGGGATGGGCAAAGCCTATCAGGTTAAGCAGATTCGCGAGTTACTGCTGAAGTACAAGCTGCGGATGGAGGACTGAGTTATGGATCACAAATACGAAATCATCATCTTCTGGAGCGAGGAGGACGGTTCCTACGTGGCGGAGATCCCCGAACTTCCCGGTTGCATGGCGGACGGCCCGACCTATCAGGACGCACTCTCAAACGCTGAGCAAATCATCCGCGAGTGGATTGAAACCGCGTCCGAGCTTGGAAGGGCCATCCCCAAGCCCCGCGGACGCCTTGCCTATGCGTAGATCATGCCGAACAAAGCGGTGGAGGCGACGGGATACCGCCGCCTCACCGCTGACGTTGGGCAACAACACCGAAGATATGAGGAGAGAGAGAGAGAATGAGCGATGAGTCAATCAGGCATGCATGGCGTGAACTCGACAGGCTCTTTGGCCCTCCAAAATCAGGAATCCTGACAGCCAGAAAGAACTCAGCTCAGGTTTATGCGCTTGCCGTTCTTGAAGCTGCAGACGCCGACAGAATCAAGTGCATCGGAAAGAAACATCTACAGCTCGCGGCCGAGAAAATCCTCGACGGGAGTCAGCTATCTTCATTCCTGATGAATGTTATCGCCTATGAACGTTGATCGGCATCGAGCAAGGGCAAGCGCTGGCGAGAGACCCGGTCGAAGTCCGAATGCCGAAAGAAAATCACCGATAGACATCGGACATGCCGTATACTACAATTGAACTGTCTGGTCATTTATACGATTTTCTTGTACCGGACATGTGCCTGATCATACTAACAGCTAAGTGTAAGGCAGTGTGAAATGGATGAGAAACCGACCGTCTATCTTGCGACGACCATTCCCAGTTTCTTGACGGCAAGACCCTCGACAATCTGGTTGTGGCCGGGAAACAGGAAGTCACCCGCCAGTGGTGGGAGTCCCGAAGAGAGAAGTACCAACTCTTCATATCCCAATACGTGCTGGACGAGGCGGCCGGCGGCGATGAAACGGCGGCCGCAAGAAGGATCGAGGCGATCCGCGACATCGATGTTCTGGAGGTTGACGAAGAGGTCATCCGACTGACCGCAGCGATCCTTTCAACAGGCCTGATTCCGGCTAAGTCGCAAACTGATGCCGCACACATGGCTGTGGCTGCTCGGCACGGCATCGACTTTCTGATTACATGGAATTGCGTTCATATAGCGAACGCGGAGATTCTTGCGAAGTTCAATTTCGTTGTCGCTGCGGCTGGTTACGACCTGCCGACTGTCTGCACGCCGGACGAACTTTTTGGAGGTGAAGATAATGAAGACTGATTCCATTGTGGCCGAAGTCCGACACCAAAGACAATCCATCCTCATGTCCTATTACGGGGACTTCGATCATATGTCTCGCGACGCCATGCTCCGCCAGTGGTCATGCGGTCACCGGGTTGTATCCCGAGGTAAAAAGACCGCCCAACAAGATGCTGCACCTAACGCCTACCCGCTTCGCAGGCAGGCTTAGGTGAGCATCGCCGATGGAAACGGCGCCTTGACGCGGTAGCGTCCGAGCCAGCAAGGAGAAAAAATGAAAAAAGCGATTTTTGTTTTTCTTTGGTTGTGCGCATTGCTGGTGCCGCCGGCGGGGGTGCAGGCGGGTTCGATCACGGGGCGCGTGACGGGGCCCTGGGGCGTGTTCCCTCTGGTGGGCATCCTCGTGCAATCCTACGATGCGACGGCCGGGGTGTGGGGATCCTCGTGGGCCCTCACCGCCGCCAATGGAACCTATGTGCTCGAGGATTTGGCGGCGGGGACCTGGCGCGTGCGGTTCACTGACACCAATGACTTCTATTTGTCGGAGGTTTACGACAATGTTCTCAGCGCGTTTTTTGAATATGGCACGAACATCGAGGTCCCGTCCGTCGGGACGGTCTCGAACATCAATGCCACGCTGTACGGCTGTCCTATAGTCACCGGTCGGGTGACGAGGAAGGACGGCACGACGCCGCTTGCGAACGTCTGGGTGCTGTTGTTCTGGAAGAAAGATTCTGAGTACAACAAATATGGCCCAATAAGCTCGACCGATACTAACGGCAACTACAAGATTGACTATTACCTGTGGCCGGGGATCTACCGCGTGGTTTTCATGGATCAATCCGGCATCTACATGCCAGAGATTTACGACGATATTCCCGGCACCGATTACGAAAACTATGGAACGGCTATCGAGTTGGTGGCCAACCACACGACGGAAGTCAGTGCTTCGCTGTCCCTGCCATCGACGATCGCGGGGACGGTGACGGGGCCGGATGGCGCGACGCCGATGCCGGGCGTGCGCGTGACGGCCTACCGGGAAATCGGGACGAATTGGATCAGCATGGCCAGCAGCCTGACCGATGACGGCGGCGGCTATGAAGT
>JAQWAM010000206.1 GCA_028707675.1 Kiritimatiellia bacterium
AGTTTTAGCGATGCGGGGGCGGCTGAGGCGGCGGTCAATGCTGTTTCGCTGCTTTTTGTTGTCAACAGTTATTGTCAGCATTTGTGCGGTTAATTCCGGCTGCAAGCGCCGCGGGCAGCCGGTCGAGGCTGAACTGCCGCAGGTGATCACAAACCGGATGCATGACGCGGCTTATGTGCGTTCGCTGCAGGAGAACAGCACGCTTCAGATGGCGGCCGCGCACAAGCGGGAGAGCGTGGCGGAGCGGCAGAAGGCTTGCGCGGAGCGGGTCAAGACGGCCTTGGCGGAGGGTGCCGGCGAAGAGGACCTTCAGGCTGCGCTGCAGAAAGACGCGGAGTGGATGGAGCTTGAGGCGGAGGCGCGGGAAGCGGCCGACGCGATGCAGAAGGCGAGGGAAGACGCCAAAACGCTGATACGCGCGCGGATGGACGCGGAGGCGCGGGCGGTCAAGGATGTTCAGGGCGGCAAGGCCGCGGCGGCAAGACCCGATCGGCCGCAATGACGGGCGCGGCAGGCGATTTAAAAAAGGACTGGCAAATGAAAGTTCAACTTAAGGCTACAAACAGGAGAGCGAGCATGAACAGGAACGGCATTCGGCAGATGTTTAAAAAGTGGGCTTTGCCTGCGGCGGTCTGCTGCGTGGTTTTGGCCGGGGCGGCGGCGCGGGGCCAGACCACCGGCGACATCGTAAGCATAGACTCCGACCAGAAAAACACGACGTACACGTCGTCGGGCACGGATGTCGACATCAAGATCAGGCTGTGGGGCGACTTCCGCCGCCACAGCATCGGCGGCATAGAGGCGCTGCTGCCGCAGTTGCGGCTGGTGGTCAACGGCGACATCGCCTGGGCCACGCTGTTCACGTTGAACCGCCTCGATTACGGCGGCGGGCTGTACAAGACCGAGGCGGTCTTCCGTTACCGGGTGCGTCCCGGCGACATGGCGCAGCCCATGAAGATTTTCGGGACTTCGGGCTCGGGTGTGCCGGGCGACTCCTTCCAGTTCTACTGGAACGGTTGGGAGATCCGCAACGAGAGCACCACCAGCAACGCGGTCTGGCGTTACAACCCCGGCCTGATGGGGGGTGGCGACGTGCTTGACGAAAACTTCACCAAGGCCAAGGTGGTGTTGAGGACGCTTGCTTTCGACAGCGTGCTCTCGCCTGCCGCGGTGGCGGCGACCGAGTCGGTCTCCTGGCGCGTCACGACCGTGAACCCGGTCGAGACCGGGAACGTGGTGGATTTCTACGTGTGGTCGCCCGACGCCAACGTGCGCCTGGGCGCGAGCGTCGGCGACCCGCTGCTGGTCAGCATACCGCAGGGCGTGACATACGCGGACTTCCCGGTATTCGGCGAGGCGCCCGGCGTGGCGGAGATATTCGTGCAACGCGCCAAGGATTACCAGAACAACGGCAGCGCGGGCGTGACCAATTTCATCAAGCGCGCGATCACCGTTACGGCGGCGCCGGATCCGACGGTTTCGATCAGGATGAAAGCCAGCGGGACGGAAACGGCCTCTCTGGCCGAGACCGGCGAGTTCAATGCCGGTTCGCTCTACGTCGACCTTTCCCAGCCTTATGCCGCGCCCGTGACGGTCAGGCTGGATCTCAGCAACATGCAGGCTGGCGAGACCAACGTAGCCTTCTTCGCCACGCCCTTGTATGTCGACATACCGGCAGGCGCGACCACTTCGCCGGAGGTGTTTTTCAACGTGCCTGACGGCACGGTATGGAGCGGGGGCGCCGGCGTCATGGTGACGCCGGTCATCACCAACGCGGCGGCGGCGGGCGTTTACACCCGGACCCGCGCCGGGCGGGTGTACGTGCAGAATGCGGCGCCGCAGATCATCCAGCCGCTGGCCACCGACGTGATCGAGGTCACGCGCGGCGAGCCGCACGCTTTCAACTGGACGGTCAATGACGTGTTGGCCGACCGCGAGTCCGGCATGACCCTGTCATGGAGTTTCGGCGACGGGACATCGACCAACGTGAGCGGCGCCGCCGGGTCGGTGCTGAAGAGTTACGCCATCAACGGGCCCAAGGTCGTCAAGGTCACCGCCGCCGACAAGGACGGCGGGGTCTCCGCGGAGGTCCAGTTCACCGTGAACGTCGTCAATCCCGTGCCCAAGCCCAGCGTGCGTGTGGTGCCGGCAAAGTATGAATATGCGGAAACCAACCTGGTCAACACAGGGCGTTTTAATGTTTACCTCTCCGACCCGATCGGCGACGACACTTATGTGCGGTTTGACACCTATCCGGCGGGGCAGGTAAACATGCTGACCTCAAGCGGGGTCAAAATCTCGGCCGGAACGACGCAGAACGTGGCCGAGCTGAGATTCTCGCTGCTCGACGGCACGCCGTCTTCCGAACTGTACGGCATCGAGATCATGCCGGTGGTCACGAACGCCGAGGCCGCGGCGGTCTTCAAGGACATGCAGTCCGCCACGATCTACGTGAACAACCAGCCGCCGCGCATCACGATGCCGGCGGGCGGTGTTGAATTAGGTCCGATCCCCGCGGGAGTGCCTTACGCGTTCAACTACAAGGTGTCTGACGTCGCCGCCGACCTCGACACCATGCTCGTGCACTGGACGTTCTCCGACGGAGATCCCGTCGTCACCGTGACCGGCGCGGTCGGCAGCGTTTCGCACACCTACATTGCGCAAGGCACCCACCGGGTTATAGTGCAGGCCGAGGACAAGGACGGCGGGCTATCCCCGGAGGTCGAATTCACGATCGTGGTCGGCCCGCCGCCGACCGTAAGCGTCATCACGCCCGGCAATGTTTTGTCGGAGTCGGGAGACGAGGGCAACGATGACGAGGTCGTCGTGCGCCTGTCGACGACATATCCGACCGCGGTGACCGTCAATCTGACTGTGACCCCGGCCAACAGCACTCTCAACGGCATTTTGACACTCAGTTCCTACAGCGTGACGATCCCGGCCGGCCGCACGGAATGGCCGGTTTTGATCAGCAATGTCAAAGACGGCACCCTGTTGTCCAACAGCCCGGGCTTCACGGTGACGCCGACGATCGCGGATCCTGCGGTTGACGCTTTTTACACCATTAAGGAGCCGGGCTATATCCGGATCCGCAACGTGGCGCCTTATTTTGTCAGCCACACCGGCCAGACGCCGCCCGGCGCGACCACGCCGGTGGTGGTGGACGCGGTGGTCGGCGTGGCCGGCACATATTCCTGGCATGTGTGGGATGACGCCGCGGCCGACCGTCCCACGCTGTCGGTGACTTGGAACTGGGCTGACGGCAACACCGACCCGGCCACCGGCGCAAGCGGCAGCGTGACACACACCTACACCGCCGCCGGCACCTACAGCGTCATGATCGAGGCGCGCGACAAGGACGGCGGTTACGCGAACCGGATCATCACGGTCGTGGTCAGGGCGGCCAAGGCGCTGAACGTCACGCCGATCGGGCCGAACACAGCGAGCTATTACGGCGCCGGCACCTACGGGCGCGACAGCCTTGCGGAGGGGCCGAACACCGGCGGCGGCATCGGGTACGGCACGATCGTCTGGCGCACGACCCAGCCCAACGGCTTCAGCATCATCAGCGACGTCTACCGCTACAGCTACGCGGCCAGCGTCACATCGGCGGAGGTCGAGGCTATTCCTTACCGCACCGATCCGGTCTCGGGCATGTACGATGTGACCAGTTACGACGCGGCCGGCGTGGCCAACCCTTCCGCCATAACCGATGTCCCGCACGACAGCTTCTTCCTGTGCTGGGACGGCGGCACGGAGGAGGGGCTCGCCGCGGCCGATCTCAATCCCGCCACTGCCAGCGCCGCGGCGGAGATCGCCCTGGCGGCGGCCACGGACGGCGGCACGGCCGGCGCGCCTGCAACCGATCCCGAGATCCGCCGCGTGCGCGCGATCTTCAGCCGCGAATGGATTGCCACGGACTATGACAGCAACCAGCACCCGCCGACCATCAGCTTGGGCGACATCAACAAGGACGGCATACCCGACGGTATCGCCATCAGCCTGCTCGGTAAGATTGACGGGGGCGGCGCTGCCGGAGGCGGCGAAGGCGCCACGCCGGCGTGGCTGGACCGGCTGGACAGTTTCAACAACGATTTGGACAAGGTCGGCGGCACGGCTGTGGGCGACTACTATCCGGTGAACCCCCGCGGCGTCGGCGGCACCTTTGATTTCCGACCGACCGGCGCTCCCTTCAACTGCTTCAAAGAGATACGCGGCGACCACGAGGGGCTGAACTATTATGACGGCAACCGGCTGGTCAGCGTACCGTTCGGGCCGGAAGACGAGCCCGGCACCGACCCGACCATGGTTGACACCGACGATGACATGCTTCCCGACGGCTGGGAATACTGGTTCTGGCGCGCGGCGCGGTTCGGCTTCAACGACGAGGTCGACGGCGACGAGCTGACCGGCGAGGCATACAACCCGCTGGATGTCGCCAAAGGCATATTCATACCGTCGCGCGCTATCG
>JAQWAM010000207.1 GCA_028707675.1 Kiritimatiellia bacterium
TCAACATTGCGAGCGCGTACGCCGTGCGGGACTGCCTCACCGGAAGAAATCTACGATCGTGTTTTCGCTCTCCTCCACGCCATGCGGATGGTGGGCGTAAGCGCCTCGGGCGATGACCTTGAGTTTATCGGGCTTGCCGCCGGCGGCCTTGAATGCTTCCGCAAAGCGGATGCAGTTGGACTGCGGCGGAACCACTGTGTCGGCGCCGCCGTAGAGAAGCAGAATCGGTATTCCGGTCTCAACGATGGTCTTTGCCATGTTCACCGGCATGCGCGGATCATCCTTCCACCCCTGCCCGGGCATGTCGGCCTTCCAATGATCTGGAACGCTCTTGAAATTCTCGAAGCTGAGCAGCGGCGCGTCGAGGTAGATCTTCGCCACGTTATCGGGATAAGCCGCGGCGTACCGGATCGAGAAGAAACCGCCCCAGCTCATGCCTATGAGCCGCGCCTTGGGCGCAAAGCCGAGTTCCTTCACCAGATAATCCTGAAAAGCCTTGGACACGGCGAGCCCCTTCTCGTCCATGTGCTCTTTAAACGTGTCTACGGAGACGTGGTGATAGCCCGTTTTAAGCATGCGCGGTACGCTTGTCCTCGGCACAAACGCCGTTCGCCACTGCATAGTCCAAGTCCATGGTTTTCCCTCGATCGGTTTGACGTCCGCAGGCGGCTCCACCACCCAGGCGTCATATCCCTGAAAGTCGAAAACCGTACGCTGACCGCCGTGCCAGGTGTCCGTGACCTTAACCTTATACTTGGATGCGATTTTATCAGTCAAATTACCGGCCGGCGCCGTAAACGCCAATGCAAAAACACCTAAGAAAACGATTTGTTTTTTCATCATTTTAGTTCCTTGCGGTTGAAGACCATGTTCGAGAAAAACTATGGCAAAATCCTTTGCGTCTTGTGCTTCATTGAGGGCGCTTGGTTTTTAGCAGTTTTTGTATGACGCGGTCAAGGTCGGAGTCGAGGTTCCGGCAGTGTCCGCAGCACGCGAACCCCGGGCAGGCGGTCTTCCGCGGAAAGCCATCCGTTGGTCCAATCCGTCCCCGGATCGAAACGCGCCGGGTCGGGCGCGATGTCGTCGGCTGTGCCGCGCACCCTGTCCGGCCCGCAGGAGAGCAACGTCGGCAGATCCCCGTCGGCGGACGGCGGCTCATAAACGAAAGGCGTGCCCCACGGATCGGCGCGGAGCTGGTTGATGTAAGGTCCGTCCCATTCAGGCGCGCCTGCGGGGCGGCGCGCCAGCGCCGCCAGCCCTTGATCCGTCGCCGGATACACCCCCACATGGAAACGGTAGCGTCCGAGCGCCTCGGCCAGAACATCCACATGGCGCATGGCCACCAGGTGCGGCGGCTCGACGCGGCGCGTCACCGCTGAATCAGTGGCGCGAAACACCGCGGCGCCGACAATAGCCAGCAGGAAAATAACGCCCACGTAGAATTTTGGGGTGCGCCATAGCTTGGGGGACAAGGCCACCTGCAGTTCAGCCTTGCGACGCTCGCACTCCCGCCAGATATTCTCGATCTTGCGCCGGCGCGCGACGCGCGGGTTAGGCTCACGCAAAGACGGCACCAGCATGACCTTCCCGCAACCCGGACACTTCGGCGCGGGTTCCGAACCGAACTCCTCTTTACAGTATGGGCAGCGGAAGCGCATGGCAATAATCGATCACGGATCGAGATTCGTCAGTTCCATCGTGTCTAAATCAATCCGTCGGTAATAACAGTTGCGCGGCTCGCCTTGGCGGTTCTTGGTGTGGCAGATCGCCCCGCGCTTGGGGCGCACGACATACAGCAGCGAGTTTTGCTCGCAGTTCACCCGGGCTTCCAGCAGGTCAAAGGTCTCGCCGGAAGTCTTGCCCTTTTCCCAAAGCACGTTGCGTGATGTGCTCCACAGCACCAGCGTGCGTTCCGCGAAAGCCTTGCGCATGGCAAGTTCGTTAGTGTACGCCACCAGAATCACCTCTTTAGTGTCCGCGTGCTGCACCGCCACGGGAATGGCGTCCTTGCAGGTCTCCGCAATCTTCGCGATCTTGCCGAAATCCAGCGTCAGCGCGCTGCCCTCTTCCAACTCTTTACTCATTTCTCACCTCTTCCCTCTTAACTCTTCCCTCTTAACTCTTCCCTCTTAACTCTTCCCTCTCACCTCTTCCCTCTTAACTCTTCCCTCTTAACTCTTCCCTAATAACTCAACTGGCTTCCCCCGATATACTCGCGCAGGATCGAGTCGCCCGGCACCACATCCGGCGCGAGCGAAGAGAAGTTGTGCAGGAACCCGGACAGGCGGCGCGCCTCGATATACTCCCTGTCCCATGGCTTGATCTGGTTGAGCAGCGGTGAGGCCAGAGGCTTCAGTACGGCCAACTCGTAGTCCAGCGCCGAATTGAAAACGGCGTCGACCAGATGCTGGTAAGGATATATCCAGCGTTTTTCGCCGCGCGCGATCGACGGCCACATCCGCAATGTATCGATCGCCGGACGTTTCCGGAACTGGTGGTCGCGAACCATGCGCCGGATCACACGGGTGTCTGTCGTGGAGATGCGGTTGCCGCTGTCGACGCCGAGCTGCGTCAGCGCGTTGATGTAGATCAGGAATTTTTTCGCGCGCGGCACATCCGCGGTCAGGCGCGGATTCAGGCTGTGGATGCCTTCCATCACGACAATCCCGTTCGGCGGCAGCACGGTCGTATTCTCGGCATCATATCCTGTCTTGGCCTTGAAATCGAAACGCCGCATCCGCACCGGCTCTCCGGCCATGAGCCGCAGCAGGTCTTGATTCAGCCGCGTCAAATCCATGGAATCGATGTGCTCATAGTCCAGATTGCCTTTGGCGTCGCGCGGGTTGCGCTCGTCACCGACGAAATAGTTGTCGGTAGAGATCAGGATCGGCCGGTAACCGTTGACCCGCAGATGCGTGATCAGCCGTTTCGAAAAAGTGGTCTTGCCTGCGGAAGATGGTCCGGCCACCAGCACCAGATGCGGCGCAGGCTGACGCGCGGCTATCTCGTCCGCGATCCGCGCCAGCTTCTTGTCATGCAGCGCCTCGATAGTGTGGATGAAATCATCCGCACGCTTCTCCAGCACCGCTTGGTTTAACTGGCCTACCGTGGTGATCCCCACAATCTTGCCCCATTCGATATGTTCGCTGTAAACATTGAAAAGGTGCTTGAAAGGCGGCAGTTCAGGCAGCTCCCGCGGATTGTCTGATGTCGGCACGTTCAGGACGAACCCTTGCGCGTGCGGCACCAGCTCGAACAACTCCAGAACACCTGTGCGCGCCACCAGCGTCTCTTGATTCAGCTCAAAGAAACTGCCGCAACGGACCAGGCAGACGATCGGCGGGTTGCGGTGCGCCAGCAGGTTCAGCTTGTCGGTCTGGCCGGCCTGCCGGAACAGTTTCACGGCTGCCTCGTACGAAACCGTCTCGGCGGTGATCGGCAAGTCCTGCCTGACCGTCGCCAGCATGGCCTGCTTGAGCTTTAGTATGTTGGCTTTGATTTCTTCGCGGGGCAAATCCCCGTTCCAGTTGATCGTGCAGTAAAGCCCCGACCCGACCGAGTTGCGCACCCGGCACTCCATGCCCGGAAACAGCTCGTGCGCGGTCTTGGCCAGCAGGAAACAGAGCGATGTGCGGTAGATGTTCCAGCCCAACGCGTCACTGATGGTGAGCGGCTCCAGCGCCGCCTCGGTAATCAAAGGCATGTAGAGCGGCTGCACCATGTTGTTGACGATCGCCCCCATCACCGGCAAACCGTCGCCGTTGACGGACGGCAGAAGCTCGCTGACCCTCGTTCCGGCCGCCACCACCACGCTCTCTTGTCCTTTCACCGTTACTTTTATCGCGTGCATATCACCCCCCGCCGTTTATCAGCTCGCGCCGCCCTCGTACAAATCGTAAACCACCATGCGGCATTCGATCGGCCCGTTGAAAAAAGGTATGCGCCTGACCGAACGCAAGCCGACCTTTCGCGACATCTCCATGTTGCCGGTCAGCACACACCCGGAGTATCCGGCGCACTTCTGCTTGAGAAAATCGCCGATGCGATTGTAGAGCGGCTCAAGATCTTCGCCTGCGCCGAGGCGCTCCCCGTACTCCGGGTTCATGAACACCACCCCCGGCGGCGGCGGCATACGGGTGGCCGCGAAATCGCATTCGGCGAAAGTGATATACTCCGAAACGCCCGCGGCTATGGCGTTGAGACGCGCGGTCTCCACCGCATCAGGGTCGATGTCGGAAGCGATGATCGTCGGCAGATCCTCCCGCCGCTCCTGATCACGGGCTATAGCAACCATGTCTTTCCAGATGCTTTCGGGAGACGCGCCGAATCGCTGCCGCACACTGGGTCCAGCCTTCTCGCCGGGAATGGTCAGACGGTAGCCCTTGAGCGCCATGAAGCCGAAATGGCTCTTAAAGCTGCCCGGCGCGCGGTTGATCGCGAGCAGTGCGGCCTCGATCGCGGGTGTGCCGCT
>JAQWAM010000208.1 GCA_028707675.1 Kiritimatiellia bacterium
CGTCACCGTAGTTCGGCCGGTCCAGCCGCGTCGCATAGACCGCCTGAGCCTCGGGCGAATCCTTGCGCCACGGCACCATTTCGTGACGCAGCAGCCAGTCCTCGTAATCGCTGTGCAGCTCGGCCAGACTGGCGCGCGCGACGTCCGTCAGCTTCATCTCGGTCTCTTTGGATGTGCTGGCGCGCGCCGAGCCCTCGACGATGTTCACCTTGCCGGATCGCGCGGCCTGGGTCATCTGGTCGTACTGGCGTCCGGTGGGGTCGATCGCGCGTGTAACGAACTTCGCGCAAAAGCGGAAATTCGCGAACTGGACAATACTGGCCATCACCCAGGAATCCAGTCGCCGGTAGCCGCCCGAGGGATCGAATTTCATGGCCGCACCGCCTTTTCGATCATTTCGTCGAAGCAGGCGGCGACTTTGGTCGCGAAATCGGACTCGATTTCGTAGACATCGGTGAATTCGGCAAAGGCCCAGCGTCCGTAGGTCTTGAGCTGGTTCACGCCGGGGATCCAGTAGTTGTCCATGGTGGACTTCTTCTCTTTCGCGTCCTTGCGGCGCTCATCGATGATCCGCTGGGTAGGCTGGCCGTCGCTGTCAAGCTCCCAATGACGCTGCGGCAAGCCGTAGGGCGAATTCAGAATAGGTTGTTCAAAAAAGGGATTTGGCATCGGCAATCCTTGCTCAACTTAAACATTAATAACTTGCCACGCTAAACGGGCGGAGGCGAGGGGAAAAACGGTCGTTAACCGATTACAGTTCCGGCGGCGGGTTTGATTGACGGGGCGGGAGTAAAGAAAGTATACTTGCGGCAACACCTGATGATAGCGGGGCAAGTGACTCGGACGGTGATTTCAGTGACGCTCACGGAGTTTTTTGTGCAGCAAGAGAACACAGCCAGAATACATGTGCCGCCGACCGAGCGCATCGATCATGACGCGAAGACCGATGCTCCGACCGTGATCATGGCGCCGGACGCCGGGCAGCAGATTGCCGAGATCAAGGGCGAGAAGCTTTTTGACCAGTACACGATCTACAGCAAGATCGGCAACGGCGGCATGGGTGTGGTATATCTGGCGCGCGACCGCAGGCTGGGACGTTTCGTGGCCATCAAGCGTCTGAACAATCAGGCCCAGTCGATTCCCTCATTGCGGCAGCGGTTTCTGCACGAGGCGCGGGCGGTGGCGACATTGAGCCATGTGCACATCGTCCACATCTATGCGCTGGGCGAGGATGATGACGGGCCTTTCATTGTCATGGAGTATGTGGCGGGCCCTGACGACAGCGCGGTTAAGGACGGTGCCGCCGCGGGCGGTCTGGTGCAGCCCAACGCTCCGCTCACGCTGGATCAGTACGTGTCGCGCCACGGTCAGTTCTCGACGGAGGAGGCGGTCGGGCTTTTGATCAAGATCGGCCGCGCCGTGGCCTACGCGCACGCCAGCGGGGTGATACACCGCGACTTGAAACCGAGCAACATCCTGCTGGACAAGAGCGGCGAGCCGAAGATCGTGGATTTCGGTCTGGCCCGCCTGATGCATCTTGAGGAATCCAAGCTGACCGTGCCGGGCGAGAAGCTGTTGTCGCTGGGGTACGGCGCGCCGGAGCAGGAGTCTGACGCCAGCCATTCGGACGAGCGCGCTGACGTGTACGGTCTCGGCGCGTTGCTATATTATGTGATCACGGGCCTGAACCCGCGCTATTTTCGCGAGCAGGATGTGCCGATCGCCTTGCGCGAGGTGGTGGCCAAGGCGCTGGCGACGGACAAGGAGCAGCGCTGGCAGACGGTGGCGGCGTTCAACGAAGAGCTGCAGCGCATCCAGACCAAGACGCGGGTGGAGGTGCCGACGGTCAAGACCACCTGGCGATGCAAGTGGTGCGACGCGATCAATCCGCTGGCGGTCAAGTTTTGCGCGGAGTGTGGCTGGGACGGCTCCGAAGCTTGTCCGGAGTGTGGCGAAGAGACCTTTGTCGGGGTTCAATACTGCGGCAACTGCGGTGCGGACGCGCGCGCCTATGAGACCGTGGCGAACCTTCTAAAAAAGATGCGCGAGGCGGCGGCGCTGCAGCGCTTTGAGAAGGTCATCTCGTATTCCGGCCGGGTCCACGGGTTTGAGCCGGCCGGGCCTTCGGGCCGCCGCCTGCTGGCGGATCTGTCCGCACTGCGCGAGCAGGCGGAGAAGAGCATCGCGCGGCGCTCGCAGCTCAAGGAGCAGATACCGATCGACATGCGGGCCGAGAACTACGAGCGGGTTGTGTCTTTCGTGGCGCAGTACCGCGATTTGTCCGAGGACAAGCGGGCTTTTGAGGATGAGTTGCGGCAGGTGCCCGAGTTGACACTGAGCCGTGATCTGGAGCGCGCGCGGAAGGCGCTCAAGAACCGCGAGTGGGCGGCGGCGGCGCGCATCTGCGACATCCTCTTGCGCGAGGTGGCGCCAGAAAACCGCGACGTGCTTGATATTCGGCGGGCGATCCGTCTGCATACGTGGCTGATGAACGCGTTGTGCGGTGCTGCCGTGCTGTTCGCGGCGGCTGCTTTGTATGTTTTGAGCTTGCCTCCGGCGGTGAAGGCCGTCAAGAACCCGTTCGGGAAAGTCGCGTCCGCTTTTTATCGTCCGGGCCGGTGGGCGTATAGCCGAGGGCCGGCTGCCGCGGCGCTGCAGCGCTATGCCCGGCTGTGGCTGTCCGACACGTCGCTTTTGACAGGCTGTTGCCCGACGGAGGCGGAGACTGCGGCGGCGGAAGCAGCCGCCGAGGCCGATCTGCCGGAGGCCCTGAAAGAGAAGCAGCGGGAATATGAGCGCCAGGCGTTGGAGATCGGCGCCGAGCAGACGGCTTTTCAGCAGGCGTGGCCGTCGGAGTACATGCGGGAACTTGACGCCCTGATGGAGAGGCGCCGCGCCGCGGGTGACTTCGAAGGGTGGGCCGTGGTGCAGGCCGAGCGCGTCCGTCTTGATGAGTCCAGGCAGGTTGCCGCGCCGGCTGAAGACGACCGTTCTGAACTGAGCCTGCTCAAGAGCAAATACGGTAAAATGCGTTCCGACCAACGGCTGCTGAACAGCCGCAAACTCGTGGCATTGTGCAAAAAATATGTGAACGAGCTGACTGACATACAGCGGGTCTACACTCAGGAAGGACAGATGGAGCTGGCCAGGACGGTCAACGCCGAGATACGGCGGGTGCGCAACACACCCGAGCAGCTCGCCGCCGAAGCGCTCTTGGCGGAATCCGGCAGCGCGGGCGTTTCTGACGCCGAGTCGGCTCCGCAGATGCTGCTGGTGACGGCCGCGGAGAAGAACGTGCAGGAACTGCCGGCCTTCCGTGCGGAGTTCGAGAAGGATCTGACCGAGATCGAGCGGGCCGCGGCGGACAAGGCGGATAAATGGCCGGAGCAATATGTGGAGGAACTGAACGGGCTGATGGAAAAATTCCAGCGCGCGGGAGACTTTGTCGCGTGGGAGAGTGTGCGCGACGAGTCGTTGCGTTTCGCTGCCGACCGCGCGATATTGGCGAAAGACATCTTGCCGCAGCCCGGCGAGCTGGCCCAGCTTCAGTGTAAGCATTTCAACTTGCGTGATGAGCACAGGCGCCAGCGGGCCGAGCGCTTGGTGGCTGCAACTGAAAAGTATGTCGAGCGTTTGGAGAATCTGCAGCGTGACCTGACTGTGGCGGGGCAGATGGACGCGGCGGCCACTGTGAATACCGAGATACGCAGGGTCAGGGCACGCGTTGATTTGATAGAGGCGCACAATGAAATCTTGCCGCAGGGTCCGCCCGCGCCGGTCAGGCCCGCGGAGGGCGCCGCGCCTGCAGGCGGAGGCTGACCCAAAGGCGGGCAAAACCCGCATATCAAGGCAGGAACCAATAATTGGCAAGTATGTGGGTGTGTGGGCATGTGAGTTCGTGCTCACAAGCTTGCGGGCGTTAACAGTTTTTGGCGGGTTGCGAGCGTGTGCGAGAGGAGTTGAGGGAAAGATGGTCGACATTGTGTGCGAGGTTGTGGGGCACAAGCCCCTGACCGAGGTTTATCGGGAGATGGATCTTTCCGCGCCGGAAATTGCGGGGCAGGCCCGTCCCGGCCAGTTTGTGCATGTGCGTGTGCCGGGCATCGGCGCGGCATCTTTGCGCCGGCCTTTCAGCATTTTCGGCGCGGACTGCGGCAGGCTGAAGATCCTTTACAAGAATGTCGGGCGCGGCACGGCGGAGATGACGCGGCTTCGTACGGGCGACAAGTTGCAGGTGATCGGGCCTTTGGGCAACGGTTTCCCGCTGGAGCCGGAAGGGGAGGCGCTGCTGGTAGCCGGGGGATATGGGGTGGCGCCGCTCTTTTTTCTGGCCGGACGGCTGCCGCGCGCGGGTGTGGCCCTGATCGGCGGGCGAGCGGCGACGGACATTTTGGCGCGCGAGGATTTTGAGCGGATCGGCTGGCGGGTGCGCGTGGCCACGCAGGACGGATCGCTGGGCGAG
>JAQWAM010000209.1 GCA_028707675.1 Kiritimatiellia bacterium
AATACCGCTACTTCGATGAGGATAACCTCAGGGCTGCCGCTCTGAGGAAGAAATTGGACGATATCCCGATAGATGAAAAAAATATCAGGAACAATGTCGAAGCAAGCATTTTCCAGTTAGGATACCTGGCACGGCCGGCATGGTGACGCTGACATGGCAGGCCAACCCCGAGCCGGACATCAACGGCTACCGCGTGGAGTCATCAAAGCGCGCTACGGACGGTTTCCGCGAATTCATGTTCGTGCCCGCGTCCGGTGGCGCCACTATGACCGCAACGGAGGCAAGTTTGGAGCCGGGTGAAGTGCGCTATTACCGTGTGCGGGCGCGCGATAACGAACGCCTTGAAAGCGAATGGAGCGCGGTGGCGGAAGGTATGGCGAAACCGCTGCCGGAAGCCCCTTCCGCGCTGCAGGCCGAGGCGGCCGGACAAGCCTTCCTGATCTCGTGGCAACCACCGCCGCAGAGCGACATCACCGGCTACCGCGTCTGGGCGCAGAAACGCCTGATGTTCGGCTGGGATCAGATCGGCACCGCGGCTCAGAACAACTACCGCCTTGAGATCGGCGCCGATGACCGCCCGCCGGTGATAGCCGTGACGGCGATCGACCAGGACCAACTGGAGAGTGAAAAAAGCGAGCCTTTGAAACTGACCCGGTGAAAACCGCTGCCGTCAGGCGCCGCGCGAAAGCGCCCGCGCCGGACAAGGCTGCTGTCCGGGGAGAGGGCGAAAACGAAGGGATAACTGGAAGGTTTAAGGTGTTGGTAGGGATGCCTCCCCGAGGCGTCCGCGGCGCTTTCGGGGAAACCGCCCTACCTTTTCAGCACGGCTTCAGTGTGACAAAACGGCCAAGTTATAGGCAAGGAGTAAACCGCTGTGGACAACCCGTTCGCATATCTCAAGAGCGCCGAGCTTACCGATGTCGGCAAAAAACGCAAAAACAACGAAGATTCGATTGTGAGCCTGCCCGAACGCGGCCTGTTCTGCGTGGCCGACGGCATGGGCGGCGTGCAGGGCGGCGCGGTGGCCAGTCAGGCTGTGGCCGACGCCCTGCGCGAAGCCTTCACGGATTCTCCGGACGCGCCCTTCGCCGTTACCGCCAAAGCCTCCGCGCGCATGGTGGCGCGCGCGCTAAACGGCGCCAGCCAGTGGATCAAAACGCGGGCCGACGAGCGCGGATTGGCCGGTTCCGGGTCGACCGCCGTTGTGCTGGCCTTCGACCGCGTCACGCCCGGGCGCGCTCTGATCCTGCACGCGGGCGACAGCCGGGCCTACCGCCTGCGCGCGGACAAACTGTTCCAGATCAGCGCCGACCACTCGGTTGCCGCCGCCGCCGGACTCGCCAACGAGCGCGATTTGCCCGCCATGTTCCGCGGGGTGATCACGCGGGCGGTGGGCTTGGATTTCACTGTCGAACTGGAAGAGACCGAAACGGATGTCGCCGCCGGCGACATTTTCCTGCTGTGCTCGGACGGTCTGACCAAAATGGTTCCGGACAAGCTGATAAACAAGATCCTGCGCAAGCGCGCCTCTGCATCTCTGGACGAACAGGCCAAACTGCTGGTCGACGCGGCGCTGGACGCGGGCGGCGAAGACAATGTCTCCGTGATACTGGTGCGCGTCGAAGGCGACTTGCCGCAGGCGCCGACCATGGAGATCCCTCCCGAGACGCTGGCGCTGGAGGCTTTGCCTGCGGCTCCGCCGACAGCCGGGCCTGCAGACGCGGGGCCTATTGCGGAAACAGCCGAGCGGGGTTTTGACGCCCCGACCGCCGAGACCGGGCAGACACCGCCGACGCCTTGCTCCGCCGGCGGTTACACGCCCATACCCGTTACCGCGACAGCGAAAGACGGCTCCGAACCGGCGACGCAAAAATCTTCGCCGCGCAGCCTCGCGCTGCTGTTCGTTTTGGTGGTCACGCTCTTCGCGGCGGCGGCCGCAGGGTTAAGGGCGATATATCGGCGCACCCAAACCCAGCGCCTGCCGCTGCATTCCGAGGCGGCTGAAAACACGCCGGATGCGGCAGACGAAACCCGCGCGCCGACGCGTGATCATTAACCGACAGCAAAAGGTTATTAACGCTGAACGCTCAACTCTCAACTCTAAACGCTCAAGTGATCGGTAGGGACGGTTCCCCTAACCGTCCGCGGCGGTTTCGGGGAAACCGCCCTACCAGCGGGCGGGGACGCCCGCGCTCCCGACTTCTTACCTCTTACCTCCTATCTCTTACCTCTTACTTCTTACTTCTCCCCCATGGATGAACAGCAGAAAGACCGCATCGGCGATTATGAGCTGCTCGGCCTGATCGGCGACGGCGCGCAGGGCCGCGTCTATAAGGCGCGCCGCGTTGCCGAGCCCGGCGATAGCGGCGCGGCGGACGTGCCCGAAGAGCTGGTGGCGCTAAAAGTCGTGCGCATCACCGGAGAGGACGAGAAAACCCGCCTGAAGTTTCAGGAGCAGGCCGACATCCTGCGGCGGCTGTCGCATCCCAGCATCGTGGCCTACCGCAACTGCTTCCCCTGGCATGCAGGCGAGTGGGACGAGTCACAATGCCTGGCCATGGAGCTGTTGGAGGGCGAATCCCTCCACGACCGCCTCAAAAAAGCCTCGTCAGGATTACCTTGGCCGCAAGTTGAAGAAATTTTCGAGCAATGTCTGGCCGGCCTGATACACGCCCGCGAACGCGGCATCACGCACCGCGACCTTAAACCTTCCAACATTTTCCTGACCAATGACGGACGCGCCAAACTGATCGACTTTGACATCGCGCGCCGTGACGATTCCGGCCAGATGTCCACCGCCGGCTTCAAGGGCACCTTCGACTACATGGCCCCGGACTTCATCACCATCGAGGGTTTCCGCGGCGATGAGATCTCGGATGTGTTCTCGCTCGGTGTCTGTTTCTACCAGGCCCTGACCGGCTCGCTGCCGTTTGAGCGCCTCGGCGAAAACGCCCACATCGGCTATCTCAACCGCTGGCGCGACAACGCCAACCCGACACCCTCCTTCCGCCCCGGCGTCTTCCGCGTTTTGGCCAACGCCAAGGCCGTGGTCGCGCGCTGCCTTACCTCCCGCCGCGAGCAGCGCTACCAGTCTTTCGCGGCCATGCTCGAAGACTTCCGTAAGATACGCTACCGCCGTGTGCGCCACAAGAACAAGGACGAGTACGAGCTGCTGGCGGTTTTGGGCCGCGGCGGTTTCGGCGAGGTCTTCAAGGCGCGGCGTGTTTCTGACGGCATGCTCGTGGCCGTGAAATACCTCTTCTCGGAGAAGCAGTCCGACCGCTTCATAAAAGAGGCCAAGATCCTACAGCAGTACCCGCATCCGAACCTTGTCAAATACGTCGACTTCATGGTTCTGGACGGCGCGGCCGGCGAGAAGCAGTTTTTTCTGGTAATGGAGTTTCTGGAGGGCATGCCGGGATGGACCCTGCGCCCCCGGCTCAAGAACGAGGGCAGGCTGGATGCCGATGAGGCCGTGACGCTTTTTTCCGCGTTCCTGTCAGCGCTGCAGTTCCTGCACGAGAATCCCAAGCCGATCATACACCGCGACATCAAGCCCGGGAATCTTTACGCCCCGGTCGGTCAGCCCGACAAAGGCAAGATATTCGATCTGGGCGTGGCGCGCGATGTCACCGGCACCGTGACCGTGGGCGGCGTTCCAGGAACGTTGGACTACATGGCGCCGGAGTTCGCCGAGGCCGGCGGCGACCGCGGTTCGCCCCAGTCCGACCTTTACGCTCTCGGCCTCTGCCTGTACGAGGCGCTGGCGGGCAAGCCCGCCTTCGATCGCCTGCCGACAGACCTTAACTCGGCCTGGATCACGTTTCAGAACAGGATCCGCAATCCGCCGCCGGTCGACTTCGACGCCGCGGCGTTCACGCAGTACCCCCGCCTCAAGCAGGTGGTGGCGACCGCGCTAGCCCTGCGCCCCTGCGACCGTTACCGTTCCGCGGCCGACATGCGCGCGGCCTTGCAGGCGGCCTTGAAGCCTGAAGCGATTGAGCAAGACGCCTTGGACGGTCTCGACGACAACATCGAGGTCACCATGGCCACCTTCTCGCCGCCCGGCGGGCCGCAACCCCAGCCGGCCGCGCCGAGCCTGCCGGAGTTTCAGGACGAGTACGCCGCCGGACCGGCCACCAGCGGAACCCGCGCTGTGGCCTCATCAGGCGCGCAGGCCATGGTTGAGGCCGCCCGCGGGGCGCGGGCAGACGGTCTACAACGCCTTTTCACCCGGCATCGCAAACGTTTTATCGCCGGCGGCATGGCCGCGCTGCTGCTGGCCGCACTGATCGTCGGGCTGCGCGCGCTTTCATCCAGCCGCGACGGCCGCGCGGGCGAGCCGGTATCGCTGCAACTGCCTTCCGCGGCCAAACCCGCGGCGGCCGTGCCGGAAAGCGCGCCGGTCGCTTCACAGCAGGCTGCGCCGCCGCCCCCCGCCTCCGCGCCGGCCGCCGCCG
>JAQWAM010000210.1 GCA_028707675.1 Kiritimatiellia bacterium
GGACTAGTCTGCGCATGAGCTTGGCCGGCGCGCGATCCGTGATGTTGTGGCGGCGGCAGATCTTCAGCGCCTGCGCGAAGGTCGAGGGGTCGGGCACGGTCGGGCCGGAGGCGATCACGTCCGGCGGGTCGCCGACCACATCCGAGATGATCAGGCTGACTATGCGGGCCGGATGGGCCAGGCGCGCCAGTTGTCCGCCTTTTACGGCGCTCAGGTGTTTGCGCACAGTGTTGATCTCGCGGATATCCGCGCCGGAGGTGACCAGCAGCTTTGACAGGGTCGCCATCTCCTCCAGCGAGACGCCCGGCGGGCAGTCCGCCAGCAGGGCCGAGCCGCCGCCGGAGACCAGGAACAGGATCAGGTCGTCCGGGCCTGCTGAGCGGCACAGTTCCGCGATCTCGCGGGTGGCCGCCACGCCGTCCCGGTCGGGATAAGGGTGGCCGGCTTCGAGCAGGCGCACGCGTCGGCAGGGGGCTGTGTGGCCGTGCTTGACCGCCACCGCGCCGCCGCTGACGCGGTCGCCCAGCAATGTCTCCAGTTCGCTTGCCATCAGGCCGGAGGCCTTGCCCGCGCCGGCCACCAGCAGGCGTCCGGCGCCGGGCAAGCGGATCAGCTCGCTGCCCGCACGCAGTTCGTTGTTGTGCAAAGCCACGGTTTCGCGGATCAGCGGACCCGGCCGCACACTGGCCACTGCCGCGCGAAAAGCACCCTGCAAAAGTTCAGAAGCGTGTGTCAACGGGCTGCACCTTTTTGTCATATAATTTCTTAAATGACGATATGTTACCATATCGCGGCGGGACGGCAAAGCGCATCAGCCCGATCATTTGACGATCATATGCATACTCTGCTATAATAAAAGCATATTTTTAAGGAGGGTTTTAAATGAATGCGATAGTCGCGGATCGTGGGCAGGTGACCATCCCCAAACCCCTGAGGGAAAAAATGGGCATAAGGCCATCTACGGTCTTGTCTTTCAGCATTAAGCATGGGGCTTTGATCGCGGTTAAAACGGTTAAAGAAGATCCAGTAAACGCTGTTATGGGTTGCCTGAAAACCGACTTGTCTAGTGATGAACTGATGGTCGAGCTGCGAGGCGCCCCATGATAACGGCGGTCGATACTAATGTGCTGCTGGATATATTTACCGACGACAGTAAGTTCGGGCAATCTTCTGCGTGCGCCTTGCGCGAATGTCTTTCCGAGGGAGCCTTGATAGTATGTGATGTTGTATGGGCGGAAACGATCTCGGTTTTTCCGGATAACCGACTGTTCGAGAACGCCATGGAAAAGCTGCAAGTGTCTTTTTCCCCCATGACAGTTGGTGCGGCAACCAGAGCTGGGCGTCTCTGGAAATTAGCGCGTGAGCGCAAAACCGCACGTGATGAAAGAGTCGTAGCTGATTTTCTCGTCGCTGCGCATGCGGAAGATTGTGCTGACCGGCTGCTTACACGTGATCGAGGCTTCTACCGTAATTACTTCAAGTCGCTTGCGATATATAATCCAAGCGGCGCTAAAGTATGAAACACCTGAATGTGCTTGTTCTGATGGAGTGGTATGATCATCCTTTGAGGGTGGGCATCGGGCGTTACGCTGCGGAGCAAGAGTGGCATCTGACAGTCAATGACGGCTGCATGCTGCCGAAGGGGTGGTCGGGTGACGGGATACTTACGATGTTCGCAACGCGCGAAGACATTGTCAGGTACATAAAAAGGCAAAAGATACCGCGCGTAGATATTGGCGATTACCGTACCGATGTTAAGCTGCCGCGGGTCTGCGGCGACCATAAGTTGATCGGCAAGGTCGGGGCGGATCATCTGATCGAGCGCGGATACAGGCATGCGGCATATTTTTCCACAGAATATCAGCGTCCGCACGAACTGCGCGGAAACGGGTTTTCTGCAAGGTTCTTAGAGTGTACAGGGAATGCGGCTGTTCCGCTGGTCTGGGCCGACGCGCCGGGAAGGGAGATTGACGACCGTCGGACGCTCAACCGCTGGCTACGGAAAAAGCTGGATAATCTGCCGAAACCGTTGGGGATATTCTGCTATTGCGATTATGACGCGGCCAAGGTCGAGTCGGTCTGTCTGGAGGCCGGCTGTGATATTCCCGGTGATGTCGCGATCCTTGGTGTTGACAACGACAAGCTTGTGTGCGAGAACATCCGAATCCCGCTCTCCAGTGTGAGGCATGACCGTGTGCGCATCGGTTATGAGGGCGCGGCTTTGTTACACAAGCTGATGTCGGGAACGAGCGCGACAGCATCGGCGCGGCTGGTGCCGCCGTGCGGCGTGGAGTTGCGGGCTAGCACCGACGCTTTTGCTGCGGATGACCTGCTGGCGCGCGGCGTAATTAAATTTTTCCGTGACAATCTCGGCGGCAGCATCGGTGTGGCCGAGGCCGCGCGTCATGCAGGCATGACTTCGCAAAAGCTTGAGGAGCACTTTAACCGGACAATGGGAGAGACGGTTTACAACGTGCTGACCAAACTGCGGTTTTTCGAGGTGAAACGGCTGCTGACGCTGACCGACATGCCGGTCAAAGAGATTGCCCGGCAGACGGGGTTTTGTCACGGCCAGCATTTAAATAACGCCTTCAAGCGTCTTGAAGGCCTGACGCCCGGCAGGTACCGTATCGCTGAGCGTCAGAAAACGGCGCAGACCTCTGTGGCCGATATCGAGTGACGTTTCAGAGCGTGACGATGCCGAGCGGTTCGGCGGTTTTCCAGCCGCCGCGCGTGAAGTCCGGTATGTCAATGGGCGCGCCGCGGCGCAGCACCGAGCGCTCGCTGAGTTCGACGATCGAGCTCCAGAGCGCTGCGTCGTATACGTCCATGTCGAGCGGAAGGCCGTTCTGCAGGCAGTGGCACATCCGCAACTGCATAATGAAGTCCATGCCGCCGTGGCCGCCGGCCTTCTTTGCCTTCTCGCCGCTCGCGCGCCAAAGCGGATGCCGGTACTGTTTGACCGTCTCTGCCAGTTTTTTGTCGTCCATCCATTTGTGGTAATCCGGCTCCAGCGCCATGCGCAGCGGATAGTCCGCGACGATGCCCTTGGTGCCAGAGATCAGATTGAGGCGGCTGTAGGGGCGCGGGCTGGTGGTGTCGTGCTGCAGCATGATGGTGCGTCCGCGGCGGGTGCGGATGATGGATGTGTTCATGTCGCCCTGCTTGATCTTGAAACGGGCTTCCGGGCTTTCAGGACCGTATTTGGCGGCGCCGAAGGGCGCCAGCCCGAACGGGTCTGTGCTGGCCGAGTTCAGGTACTCGAGCGCGTCGCCGCGATTGATGCTCAGGTATTGGCATACCGGGCCCAGGCCGTGGCAGGGGTAGGGGTTGCCGGTGTGTTTGCGGGACCATTCCAGACGCCAGCGGCCCTGGCGCCCGCCCTCTTTTTCCTCGCGCCATTTGCTGGCGCGCATCTCGTGGATATAGGCGCCCTCGCCGTGGACCAGGTCGCCCAGAACGCCCCGGCGGCACATGTTAAGCATAAGCAGCTCGTTCTCTCCGTAGCAGCAGTTCTCCAGCATCATGCAGTGCCGGCGGGTCTTCTCGGAGGTTTCCACAAGTTCCCAGCACTCGTCGACTGTAACGCCTGCGGGTATCTCGGTGGCAGCGTGCTTGCCGCATTTCATGGCTATTACACTCATGGGGGTGTGCCACCACCAGGGAGTGCAGATGTAGACCAGATCCACATCAGGCGACTCGCAAAGCGCGCGCCAGGCTTCCGGCGAGCCGGAATAGCCTTTGGCCGCGGGCAGGCCGTTGTCCTTCAAAATCTTCTGGTTGATTGCCACCCGCTCATCGCGCAGGTCGGACAGCGCCGTGACGGTGACGTCCGGTATTTTAGAAAGGCTCTTTACCGCGCCGGTGCCGCGCGCTCCGACGCCGATCACGCCGACGCGGATCTTTTTCAGCGGTTCGGCTCGGAAACCCTGCATGCTGGAAGTCCGTGCCCCTTTGTATCCAGTCAACGTTCCGCAGCCGGCTGTCGCCAAAGCGGCGCTGCTGCCGCAAGCCAATGCTGCCTGTTTCAA
Source organism: Kiritimatiellia bacterium (assembly GCA_028707675.1). Lineage (GTDB taxonomy): Bacteria > Verrucomicrobiota > Kiritimatiellia > RFP12 > UBA1067 > JAQVQN01. The sequence goes on from JAQWAM010000210.1 coordinate 4,032, forward strand.
AAACGCGCGTCTGTTCATTATGAAATCCTCCCTTTTGTCAGAAAGCTTAACCCAAACAGGCGGCACATGGCAATTGCATTATAGTGATGTCGAATGCAAAACTGAATGCTGATATCCCAATATCACGAACTTTTGGAGATTAACAAGTGAATCGTGCGGGGGCTTTGAGTCCGATGGGCCATGGCCGCGTTAGAACCGCCGCAGCTTTTCGCGGTAGACCTGGGGCGGGCAATTATGGACACGCTGGAACTGGCGCTGGAAATGGGCGGGGGAGCTGTAGCCGCAGAGGCGGATGATCTCGGATACGGTCTTGTCGGTCTCCGCCAGCAGGCGGCAGGCGTGGGCGATGCGCAGGCGGTTTACGTATTGCAGCACTGTGCCTCCGGTGCATTTCTTGAAGA
>JAQWAM010000211.1 GCA_028707675.1 Kiritimatiellia bacterium
TCGAGGCTTTTTTTGAGGATGATGGCCAGTTTGCCGAAGGCGTTCAGGGCGGTGGGGTAGACCATTGTTTCCAAAGTGCTCATGTGGTTCGAGACATAGACGACCGGCCCGTCATAAGCGCCGCGCCGCTCAAAGCCCTCGAAGGTCACTGTGGCGCCCAGCCGCTCGGCGAAACGGATCGAGGCCGAGCAGATCTCGGCCCAGCGGTCATAACCGAAACGGCCCAACAGATGGTTCCACGCGCAGCGTACGACGATGCGTATGATCGTGAACGCGTACAGGAACGAATTGATGGAGCTGACGCGGGCGGGTGTCGGCCGGCGGTCTGCCGGAGACGTGACGTACGCTCCTTTTTCGCGCAACAGAATTTGAAACTGCTTGTAGTCCGTCATAATGCCTGTCATTGTAGCAAAATGCTGGCGGATGTGGCGGCATAAAAATTTTTTCACTGATGTGTGTTTTTCCGGCGCTTTTTCCGCTAAACTGTAAACCATTTAATTCTAAGAGGTTCTATGCTTTACGATAAAAACCACGCTTTGATTGAAAGCTCGGTGCCGGGGTTGCCCGCGCCCAAACGCGGTAAAGTTCGTGACGTTTATGATCTTGGCGAGCAGATGCTGCTGGTGGCGACGGACCGGATCAGCGCCTTCGATGTCGTGATGCCCAACGGCATACCCGACAAGGGGCGCGTCCTTAACAGCTTGAGCGTTTTCTGGTTCAGTCTGCTGGAGGGGCTGCCGAACCATCTCGTCACCGCCGATGTTGACGAGTACCCGGAGGCGCTGCGGCCGGCAAGGGAGGATCTGCGCGGGCGTTCCATGCTGGTCCGCAAGGTTGCGATCATCCCGTTTGAGTGTATCGTGCGCGGCTACCTGACCGGATCGGGATGGAAAGAGTATAAACGGGAGGGCACGGTCAACGGCATGAAGTTGCGGCCGGGGTATCAAAACGCGTCGAAGCTGGACAACGCCTTGTTCACGCCCAGCACCAAGGCGGAACAGGGCGCGCACGACCTGCCGGTGACCGCGGCTGAGCTTGAGCGGGCGCTCGGGACGGATAAAGCCGGGCGGCTGTCTGAGCTTTCGGTGCGGTGTTACCGAAAGGCCGCCGACTATGCGGCGAGCCGCGGCGTCATCATCGCTGACACCAAGTTTGAATTCGGCGAGGACGCGCAGGGTTCTCTGGTGCTGGCTGACGAGGTTTTGACGCCCGACTCCAGCCGTTTCTGGCCGCGCGAGAGTTACGCTTTAGGCTCGAATCCGCCCAGCCTCGACAAGCAGTATGTGCGCGACTGGCTGGACAGTGTCGGTTTCAACCACCAGCCGCCCGCGCCGGCTTTGCCGGACGATGTTGTGGCTAAGACCAGGGGAAAATATGTCGAGGCTTTCGAGACGCTGACCGGGCGGAAATTCATTTGATGAGCGGGAGATGAAGCGCTATGAACCAGAACCGGCAGGAGCAGGAGCTGCGGTTGCTGCAAAGTGTGAGCACGATTGTCGATCAGAGCATCGACATGCGGGCGACTGTCCATCCGATTCTCGAGGCTTTGGCGGATTGTCTGGGGTTCCGCATCGCGACCATCACGCTGCTGCGCAAAGGCGGGGACGACATTCTGATCGAGGCCGCGCACGGACTTTCGCGCGCGCAGGCTGAACTCGGACATTACAAGCTTGGTGAAGGCGTCACGGGCAAGGTGATCCTTTCCGGAGAGCCCATGGTCATTCCCCAAACCAGCGCTTCGCCGATCTTTTTGAACCGCACCCGGCAGGGCAAGAGCTCGGACACGGCTTTCATCTGCGTGCCTATCAAAGAAAAGCAGGAGGTTGTGGGCGCCTTGAGCGTATACCGGCCTGCGGCTCCTGATGAACAGCTTAAGGAAGACGCCGCGATTCTAGGGATCGTGGCGTCGATGCTGGCGCGCGCGGCGCTGTTGCGCCGCGACGTGATGGAAGAGCAGGAATCGCTCAAGGAGGAGAATCGGCAACTGCGGGCCGAGCTGACCCGGCGTTACCATCCCGGCAACATCGTGGGCAATTCGCATGAGATGCAGATCGTCTACGATCAGATTTTTCAGGTGGCCAGAAGTCAGGCCACGGTGCTGATTCACGGCGACACCGGCACCGGCAAGGAGCTTGTCGCGCATGCCATCCACTATGCCAGCAACCGGGCGGACGCGCCGTTTGTGCGCGTCCACTGCGCCGCACTGCCGGAAAGCCTGATAGAGAGCGAGCTGTTCGGGCACGTCAAGGGTGCGTTCACCGGTGCGGTGACCGACCGCAAGGGCCGGTTTGAGCTGGCGGACGGCGGCACGATCTTTCTGGATGAGATCGGCGAGATACCGCTCTCGATTCAGGCCAAGCTTTTGCGGGTTTTGCAAGAGCGCGAGTTCGAGCGTGTCGGCGGCATAAAGACGGTGAAGGTCAACGTGCGGATCATAGCCGCAACGCATCGCGATCTGACCAAGATGGTCGAGCAGCGGCAATTCCGCGAGGATTTGTATTACCGTCTGAGCGTCTTCCCCATTTTTGTGCCGCCGCTGGTCAAACGCAAGGCTGACATCATTCTGCTGGCCGACCATTTCATGGCCAAGTATGTTGAGGAGAACGGCAAGACAGCCACGAAGCTCTCGAACGAGGCCGTTGACCTGCTTACGCGCTATTCATGGCCGGGCAACGTGCGAGAACTGGAAAACTGCATCGAGCGGGCGGTGCTGTTGTCAGAAGGCGGGGTGATCGGCAGGGAAGTCATGCCCTCGTCGATACAGGCGGAGGCTGGCGCTGAGAACAGCGAAAGCCCCGCCGCGCCACCCCTGCTGGTAGACGGCGCCTCGCTGAGCGAAATGGTCGACGGCTACGAGAAGGCGATCATGCGCGAGGCTCTGGCCCAGAACCAGGGGAACATCGCGGCCACCGCCCGCTTTCTGCGCTCGACACCGCGCATAGTTGGTTACAAGGCCAAGCAGTACGGTCTTGCGGGCAACTGACGCCGCCGGCGGCTGGAACGTTGCGGATCAGCTCTGGACGGAGAACTGGTCTTTGCCGACACCGCATTCAGGACAGCACCAATCGTCGGGCAGGTCTTCGAAAGCCGTTCCCGGCGAGATGCCGTTGGAAGGGTCGCCAGCGTCCGGATCATAGACATAGCCGCATACATCGCAAACGTATTTCTTCATAATGGCCCTTTCTTGAAAACAAAACACTTGATTACGGTAAGAGTAAACCAAATCGGCCGGGTCTTGACAAGCCGCTCATGGAATCACCCTTGCTTCATCGGGAAACATTTCACTGGCGTTCAGCAGGGGGGATGTTTATCATGACGACCTTTCAATGTTTATAAGGGCAGGCTTTTTTCGGGAGTTGAATCATGGCGAGTGACGCGTTTAACCGCGAGACGGTTTTGGAATTTCACAAAGGCGGCAAGGTGGGCATGCGCCTGACGCGGCCGTTGGAGACACAGACGGATCTTTGCCTGGCTTACACGCCGGGTGTGGCGCACGCGGTGCGGGCCATAGCCGACGATCCCGCGGCTGTGTTCGACTACACGGCCAAGCGCAGTCTGGTGGCGGTGGTCTCGGACGGCACGGCGATTCTGGGGATGGGAGATCTCGGCGCCACGGCCAGCATACCCGTGATGGAAGGCAAGGCCGTGCTGTTCAAAGCGTTCGGCGATGTGGACGCTTGGCCGGTGCCGCTGGAACGCTGCCGCAAGAACGGCGCGAACATCGGCAAGACCGACCCTCTGAGGGTGATCGATGCGGTGCAGGCTCTCGCGCCGATGTACGGGGGGATCAATCTGGAAGACATCGCGGCACCAGCCTGTTTCGAGATCGAGGACCGGTTGGACGCCATGCTTGACATCCCGGTTTTCCATGACGATCAGTGGGGGACGGCCGTGATAACCCTGGCTGGCCTGATGAACTACGCGCTGTTGTGCGGGCGTCCTATGGGCGAGCTGAGGGTGGTCATGAACGGCGCCGGCGCGGCGGGGATACGCATCGCCGACATGTGCAAGGCGGCGGGGGTGCGGGATCTGGTGATGTGCGACACCAAGGGCGTCATTCACGCGGGGCGGAGTGATCTGACGGAGCACAAACGCCGTCATGCCGCCGAGACGCGGGCCCGGACATTGACGGAGGCGATGCGCGGCGCGCACGTTTTCATCGGGGTTTCGGTCGCTAATTGTGTTAAGTCGGAAGACGTGCTGGGCATGTCGGAATATCCGGCGATTTTCGCGATGTCCAACCCTGATCCCGAGATAAGGCCGGAGGCGGTGGCGGCGGCGCTGGGAGGGCGGCCTTATGTCATGGCTACGGGACGTTCCGACTATCCCAACCAGATCAACAATGTGCTGGGGTTCCCGTATCTTTTCCGCGGCGCTCTCGACGCGCGCGCCTGTACCATCAACACGGCGATG
>JAQWAM010000212.1 GCA_028707675.1 Kiritimatiellia bacterium
ATGCCGGGCGGTGAAACGCCCCTTCAACAGCGTTTCCCTGTGCCTCTGCGTGAAACCGTTCCAGTGCTTCATCATCCGCAGGTGTGATTCGGGCAACCTCGACAACACCATCGAATACTGAATCGTCGAAAAGAGGGATGCGAGAATCGGCTTCGCGGCATGTTCGGGGGTGTCTCCAGCATGCCATTCGAGCATGTCCGAATGGACCGCGGTCTCACCGGATGTCAGCCGGAGCATGGCAGTGCGGACGATGTTCTTCTGCATTTCTCCCGGACAATCGATCGCTCGGATCATGTTGCCGTAACGCCTGATCGCCGGGCCGAGATAAGGCTGACGGTATTCGATCAGCACATCCGGATTCACGGTTCTGAGCCGGTTGAGAATTTCGGTCATCAGCGCATCGACGGCATCCGGCACACTCTTCATGTCCCGTCCGGCGTAACCTTCGGCCAATGCCGGGTCCCTCTCTCCCGTCAAATCGAACTGCCCGATGTAGTCGAACTTGAAACCGTCGACGCCCCATTCGCGCTGCATGCGCTCGAAAAGCGACGCGAGATACGCGCGCGCCTCGGGGAACCGCGGATCCAGCACGGAACAGTGCACCGAATGCTGGTCTTTCAGATATTTCCCTTTGAAACGGGGGAACGCCGCGTTTTTGTAACCGACGAACGGCACCGCGTACCAGACCATGTACTTGATCCCGAACGACCGCACTTTTTTCACGTGCGCGGCCATGCCGGAAGGGAACTTGATCCTCGAAACTTCCATGTCTCCGCAACGCTCGTAAGCGCGCCCCTTGTCGTCGGTCTGCCATCCGTCGTCAAGGATTAGCGTTTTCAGGCCCAGTGCCGCGGCGCGCTCCGCCTCATCCTCGATTTTTTCCGCCGTGACGTCTTGCGTGAACGCGTACCATGTGGAATACAGCGGATCACGCGCGGCTTCGGGAACCGCCATCGCCCGGTAACCGCCGGCCTTTTCCATCCACCGGGAAAGTTCTGCGACCGTCTCGTCCCACCGGCGGGAACGGCGATCGAGCCGGATGCTCACCGAATAGCCCCGCATCGGCGCGGCGGGCTGCTCGAAAAATGACAGCGAGCAGGGAATGGTGCAGTCCTGTTCCTTGAGCCCGGCCCGGCACCTCACCGGCAGCACCGCTTCGCTGGCCGCAAACGAAAGCCTGTTGCCGTCATCGGACCCCATGAGCGTGACGAGCGGCATGCCGCTGGCGAGGTTGGAAACGAACCCCCGGTGCCATTTCGGCGGCAGACCGGGATTTTCCGCGCCGGTGTGCCAGACGAAATGGATGTCGTGCTGCGGCACAGAGAAGGAAACCGTGAACGCGGGCGGCGCGGACGCGACACCATTCGTCAAGCTCACGCGCAATTCCTCGACGCCTTTGGCAAGCCCCGGAACGCGGTCAACTCGCAACCGCCATCCGCCGGGCTCCGCACACACGACCGTAACCGGGCCGGCACATGTCCGCGCCACTTCGTTGGTCACAGCCGCGGCGAAGCACCACTGCCAACCGCACACGGCGAGAAACGCCGCCGCCGAAAAGCCTCTCTTAACCATTGCCGTTCGTCCCTTTACGTAAAATGCCGATCAGCGTATCCCGATCACCGTGCCGCCGCTCTTGACGAGAATCAGATACACCGCATCGCCGCGTTGCTCGAACTTGACGCTGTCGATGCCCGGATGGAGCGTCTGGTCAAACGACCACGTCGACAAATCGAGGTTGCCGAAGGCTGTTGCCGTCACCAGCAGATACTCACCCTCGCAGCTTGACGAAGTCGTGTCCACCGCAGGCATTTTCACGCTGACTGAACCTCCAAACGTCACCTTCCCGTCAACGGCGATCCCGCACGTGTCTGTGACGGTCAGCGCCGTCACGCCCATGAGCTCATCCGCTGTCACCGTGCCCGCGCCTTGCAGCTCATTCGCGATGATGTTGCCGGATCCGTCAAACGTGAGCGCGGCGCCTTTGGCCACCGCGAGCGACGTCAGGCAAGCGTTAGTCCATACCGGCTCGGAACCCTCGCCGAACCACTTCCAGATGAGATACCGTTGCAGATAGCCGCGTTCCTCCGCCGTCAGCGCTCGCGAAAACGCGAGCTGCTCGCCCACATACGCGCCGCCCGGGACGGTGCGGTCGTACTGGATGGAATTGACATGGACGTCCGCCGTGGCCGACATGGAGAAAAGCGTCGCCGCCGCCGGAACCGGATCGTTGTATGCGGCGACCGGCGCGCCGTTCGTGGCCATGTAGCCGTTTTTCAACGCGGCAGCGGCAGAGTCGCCGAAAAACGATTGCGACGCCGTGGTTCGATAGAAATCATAATATTGCTGGGGCAAGCCGTTACAGGCCGGATTCAAACTCGAATGTGAAAAATACATCGAGTTTAGCCCGATGTCCTTGTGGATCGCATGGGCTTCGCGGACGTTCAGGAAGTTGCCGTTCATGAACATGGCCGCGGCGGTTCCGCCCATCACATCCCCAAAATTGAGCATCGGCCGCGTGACACCGCCGCGCGTCTCGATTTGGGTGATAGACGGGGCGCACTTGACATAACCCTTGGCGTCGTTGGTGACCGTCGTCGCCTCCGTCCCGTTGCGCCGGACATCCAGCCATTTAGCGAGCGCGCCCGTGCCGCCGTCGCCCTGGTCGTAAACGAGCGAATCCGTGTCCATCGCATCGAAATGGAACAGCGCTTCATGCATGAAATTCGCCTTGATGAGCACGACCATTTCACCCTCTTCTACGGAAACGGATTTGAACGCGGCGGCCGCCGGAACGCTCGCGAGCGTCACGGTCCCGGTCCCCTGCTTGATGATGTCGCCGGTTCCGCCCGCGACATCCGCAACGGTCACATCGGCATCCGACGCGATCACCGCATCGACGTCCTCGGCGAAATTGTAAGACGGGACGGGTGCCGAAGCCCGCGGATGGGCGGCGCCGAGCCATTTGTCCATCAGATGCGCCTCGGTGTCGCGGCGTTCCTGATCGGTCAGCTCGCGATCATAGAGCAGGAATTCGCCGACCTGCATGCCGCCGCAGTAATCGGCGCTGTTCCGCCCCCAGGCGACGGCGTCCACCAGCACTTTCTCGCGGGCGGAAAACGCGATCACCATGAAATCGGCGGTCTGTTTCAAACGGTCGTTATAGACGGTAGGATCGCACGGAACGCCGTCGAGCGTCCAAAGCGCGGAACCTAGCGCGGGATACGTGTAGTTTTCTGAAATGAACCGGCCGTGCAGACCGCCCGTGCTGCCCTCGCGCATGAAGGTCATGTTCTTTGAACCGAAGAACGGAACGTACGTCGAGCCCGCATCGCGTTGACGCATCACGATGAAACCGGCCTTGAAACGCTTGGAACCGTCACCCCACCACGGAAACTTGAAATACGACGTGTAAGTCGTTCCGACGCCGAAATCGATCGCGTCCAGTCCTGTCGGCGCGGCGTTCGTGACCAAGGTCGGCTTGCGCGGCGCATCCGTCGGCGACGCGGTCGCGACAATCGCGTTTTCACCGCCGCGGCAATCTGTCCAGGCGGTCACGAAATCGCTGTCGTACCCGTCGTACCGCGTCGTCGGGCGCGTCGCAGCGGCGCTGGCGTCCAGATGCACGGCGGGAGCGGCGGCGACGGACGCGGAAACCTCCGGCACGGAACGGGAAAGTCTGATTGAACCCGCGCGGACGTCGAGAACGGCGTCTTACGCGTTGTCGCGTCGAACACGCCGATCATGAACGGCAGATCGTAATAGCCCTCGCGGCTCGAATCGACGTCGACTCTGACCGCCTTCCCGCAGAAGCTCGCGGCATCGTCAACCAGCTTTAGCGCGCCATTCTTCTTGGCGCCGATCATATCAAGGTCAGGCGCATCGAACACGAAGCTGTCGCCTTGCTTGAATTTTGCGAATGTTGCGCGGAGGTCGACAAGCGCTTGCGTCCCTTTGCGCAGGCGTTTGACGCGCCGGAGGAACTTCGCGTCGTCTTTGACGGCAGCTTCCGCCTCGTCGAACTCCTGCAGCATCTTCGCCGTGTCGTCGGCAGTGATGAAATCAAAAGCCCCGAGTTCCGGCGTCCAAGAAACGAACCCCTGACGCTCGCGGCGAATCGTGTCGAGGTGGCGGCGGATTTCGCCGACGACGGGCGCGGCGGGACCGAAATATTCTTTCATCGCTCGGGACAAGAGCTTGTCCGCATCCTGAAACGGATCCTCGAAAAGCCGCGACTCGAGATAATACTTGATGTCATAGAGATCGCCGTCTTCCTGCTGCTCGTGCTCCCAGAAGATGCCTTGCACATTGTTCGTGGCGTAAAAGGCATAAAGGTCTCCCAAATGGAATTCGCTAGCGAAAGGAAAACCGCGTGGGCGATCAGAATAGGTGACGGCATAGTCCCAAACGACGAT
>JAQWAM010000213.1:0-1470 GCA_028707675.1 Kiritimatiellia bacterium
GGCCAGACATGCTGCAATCGTTTGCTTGATAATTAACTGCATTTTTTAACCCTTTTCCGTCAACACGATTCATAAAACACATCCGCTGCCCGGCAGAAAATTTTCGACGGCTTGCCTACTTCAGACTGGGAAGAGTGATGTCGAGGCGCGCGGGGAAGCGCGTGCGGGCGGCGGGTTTCCCGTCCACGAAGACCATAAAGCCCTTCTTGCCGTAACGGTCGCCGGTTCGGTCCCAGCGGACGGAAACGTCGTGGCCGCGGTAACGGACGTTTTCGAGACCGAGATACTCCCACTCCTGCGGGAAGAGCGGATCGACGACGAGCGTGTTCCCGTCCTGCGGGACGAGGCCGACGAGTCCGGCGATCACTAGATCGCAGTATGTCGAATGGTTGTAGTCCTTGCCGCGTTCGCGGGGACCGCGTTTCTGGCGGATGATGATTTCGCGCGCGAGCCATTCGCCCGTGTCGGGATTGAGGTTCTCGTCGATCCAGCAGACCGTCGCACCCTGCTCCGTCTTCCTTACGTGCTGGGCGGCGTATTGGTGAAGCGCCTTCACATAGTCCGCTTTGGTCACCGGCAGCTCGTAGCCCGCGTGAAACGCGTTCGCGAGCGCCGAAAGCGTGAACGCCGTCGCGAACGGCCAGCTCGGTCCGTTCCATTTGCAGTCGTGTCCCGTGTAGTCGAGCGCGAAGCCGGGCGCGCAGCGCTCGGGAACCGTTAGACCGAATTTACCGAAGAAACCATTCTTTTCATCCATGAGCGGTTCCCACGCCGCTTCATATCCTTTTAGCGGCATCTTCACATACCACGGCATGAAGCCGTGGAGTTCCCTGACGGACTGGTGAATGCCGTTGGTGGAAAAGACCGTGAACGATTGCCGCTCTTTGTTCCAGAGGATATCCATGATCGACTTCCCGTAGAGCGCGGCAGTCTTCTCGCAGTGTTCCGCCGTTTCGGCTCGGCTCAGCGCGCGCGCGACACCCGCGAGCGTCGTCGCCTCGCCCCAGATCGCAGAGTTGATGAGCGGACGCAGACCGTGCCCGCCGCAGGATATCTCGCTGCCCTCGCGGCTGTCGTGCGTGAAGGCGAGCCGGTACTCCGGACCATGCCCGGGTGGCGTTCTGCCGTACAATTTGTCCCACCGGTCCATGTACGCGACGAGCGGATCGAGAAGTTCCTCCAGCGCCGAGCGGTCGCCCGTCACGCGGGCGCGCTCGGCCAGCGAGAAAGCCGGCCAGCAGGTGTAGAGCATGTTGTGTTTCGCGCCCGCCCCCTTGAACCAGAACCGCGCGTAATCGTCGAGGAACCGGTTGTCCCGCAGCCACCGGCCTTCCATGACGTGGTGGCCCATGGCGCAGATGATGCCGTTGTGCGTGCGAGCCCAGGAAACCGGCGGCAGGAATTCAGTGACCACCCACCCGTCCGGCGTCTCCCTGAGATGCTTGCGGTACGTCCACCAGCGAAAGTAGT
>JAQWAM010000213.1:1480-4407 GCA_028707675.1 Kiritimatiellia bacterium
GCAAGGAACTTCTCCGCCGCCGAGTTCGGGATCGAGTTCGTGTAGAGTTCCTCGTCCTCCGCGTTGAACCGCGCGACGTATTTTTCGAGCGTCTTTACGCCGACCGGCGCGGCCCGCACAGCGCACGCCGCCGCGAAAACCGCGGCCAAAAGCATTTTTTTCATCGCACCGTCTTCCTCGTCCACAAAACGCCGATGGGCGGCAGTTCGATTTTCTGTTTCCCCATACAGCGCTTCTCAGTGCTGAATCACAGCAGGCATGCACACGCGACAGCCGATCTGCGCGGGCTGGTCGGTATAGCCGGTGGCAACGGACCAAGCACTGACGGAAGCCGATCGCGCGGAGCCGACTGCCTGGGCGAACCCGCCGCCCTTGACCATGCGGTACAGGCCCGTCATGTATATGTGATCCTGCGGAGCGGCGTCAGGCCCGTTCTCGTGATCGTAATTCATGGGGTAATTGCTGACCCAGTCAAGCACCCATTCGCTGGCGTTGCCGTGCATGTCGTAGAACCCCCAGGAATTGGCGGCGCGCTCGCCCGCATCGTGGGCAGACCCAGATGCGTTCTCGCTGAACCACCCCGCAGGCAGGCCGTCGGCAGCCGCCTGACCGCCGTTGCTGTAGGCGGCGGTGCAGCCGGCGCGGCACGCGAATTCCCACTGGGAGGCTGTGGGAAGGTCGAACTCCTGGCCGGTGACGCCGCGCAGCTTGCCCATGACGGACGCTGCGGACACGGCATGTCCTTTCGTCGGCCAGTTGTTGTCGCCGGACGAATCGCCGCGGCAGTTGTTCCATGTGATATGGAGGATCGGCTTCCTGAGACCGTCGCCGGACGGGACGACGCCCGTGATCCGATCATACTGATGCACGGTGAGCTCGAAGACACCGAGATAATAATCCGAGGAAAGGACGCACATGAAGGGGTCTTCGATATGCTGGTCATTGGTGTAGCGGCGGTTCGCTTCGGTGAAGGGAGATCCGCGGCGCCAGGGGACTCCCGTAGCGTGAACGCGGCGCATCACAAGGCAGTCGGTCTTGTAGACGTCGTCCGAGACACCGCCGGGGAGCGCCTTCAAGTCCGTGTAGAACGCGGGATCGCCCCCGGCCGCGAGATTGAAGACGGCGTAATCCGGCGGATCGTCGAGCGTCCACGCCTTAACGACGGCGCGCGCCGCGTTCGCGGCGAAGGTGTGGTACGGCCACGAGAAGTCCGGCCGCCAATTGATCTGGTACGCGGCGCCGTCCGATCGCACGATCTTGTTCACATCGCCCCAGACGCGCTGCAGCGATCCTTCATCCACGGCGATCCAATCGGCCGGATCCTCCGTGGCGGCGCCGGTACGGTTGGTTTCCATGCCGAGCGTGATGATCGCGGGCGCGTTTTCAAGGGCGTATCCGACGGTGACCATACGCGACTCGGCATCCTGCGCGACTGACGAGACGGTTACTTTCGGCGCGGCGGCACACACAAGCGCCGTTAGCGCGAATACGGCAACAAGGCATTTTTTCATTTCCGGGGCTCCTTTCTTCCGCGGCTCATTTTAAAATGATGACGCATCCGATGTAAGGGTCGGAACGAAACCTGTCGACCGTGTTCGATTCGCGTTCCGTCCAGCTCACGCTGTCGAAATCGTCGCCCCCGGCAGGAACGTTGGCGCACACGCTGCCGCCGAAGGAATCGAAGCCGGCGGCAAAAGCCTCGTTCGTAACGACGGGATCGGCATTGATGTACCCCCAGGTACACCAGAATTCGTTGGAAAACGTGTTGTCGAGCGCCTGCAGCCCAAGCGCCCCCGCGGCGACCGCCGCCATCAAAAGGGCTCGTTTCATATTTTTCACCTCTTCAACTTTACTATTATCTGAACAAAGCATAGCAAAACCGTCCGGAGAATGCAACCAAAAGCAAGCCCGATTTCGAGAAGAGCCGAGGTGGGACATCCAGACGTTTCTGGCCGCCGCGATCATCGACCTCGCCGACATCATGCCCTAGTGTTAGCACCCTCATTCCCCTTTTGGTATTTATCGTGCATTGCCTGTTCGGTAGCCGCGCATTGTGATGCCATTGGTGTCGCGGAAGATGTTGCGGAGTGAATTGACGTTCTTGAAACCGCATTTTTCTGCGATGCGCGCATCCGAAAGTGCTGTCGATTCAAGCATCTTTTCCACCTCGGCAAGTTTGCGCTTTCGGATGGCGCCGGCCAATGTTCCGGCCTTCAGTTCGCTAAACCGGAGATCGAGAAGCCGCCGCGACACCTTGAGGTGGGCGGCCACGGCAGCGGGGCCGATTCCGCTGACCGCCTTTTCTTCAATGAACTTGAGGGCTCGCTCGACAAGCGGACCGGACGGCGCGAGCGGCGCGGTCGATTCGCGTTGGATCAAACCGGACACCCGGCAAATCGGCGACGGCGGACGTGTCTTGCCTTTGCCGCGTATGAGCGCGTCCAGCGCCGCGGCCGCGTAGTAACCCTGTTTCTCGCGATCCACGAGAATAGTGGAGATCGCGGGCTTCGTGGATTCACAGACGAAGTCGTCGTTATCCACTCCCAGCACGGAAACTTGCGAAGGCACGGCGAGGCCGCGGGCCCGGCAAAGCGAAATCACTTCCGCCGCGCCGAAGTCCCATACGGCGAAAACTCCCGCAGGCTTGGGCAGGGCCACGAGGAACCCGGCGAGTTCTGACGCGCGGTCTGGAGAAGTCGAATCGAAAATGAAAGTGTCGCAGCCGCGCTTTCGCTTGGCGAGCGTTTCCAAGAAAGCCGCGGCGCGGGCGGCGGACCAATAACGGTTTAGGAAGTCTGAAACCACGGCGAAAGAACGAAAGTAGCCGAGTTCAAGAAGGCGCTCGGCGGCAAAACGCCCGATGCCGGAGTTGTCCGTTAGCATGAAAACCAGGTTCTTGCGGTGCGCGAGACGATGGCTCCTGATTT
>JAQWAM010000214.1 GCA_028707675.1 Kiritimatiellia bacterium
GGGGTTCCTTTATCTGGTTTCCGGCGGGTTGCATCCCGGCTGCCACCGCGAGGTGTCGCAGGTCGGCGTACACCTTTACAGTGATTGGCTCGGCACGTCGCGCCACTCCGACATGGGGCACGTCGCGCCTGACAGGTACGACTACGGAGCGTTCGACCGCTATTTTGCCACGATGCTGGATGTCGACCCGGATGCCTGGTTTCTGCCGCATATCGGACTTACCGGACCGCTCTGGTGGCAGCAGGCGCATCCGGAGGAAACGGGTCTTCATGAGGACGGCACACGCGCTCCGACGTCGTTTGCGTCGGAACTCTGGAAGAGGGAAATGGGCGAGGATTTGCGCAAGCTGATTACGCACCTGCGGCGGGCGCCTTACGCCAACCGAATCATCGGATATATTGTGTATAGCGGATACACGGCGGAGTGGCAGATGTGGGGGACGTGGAAGTCGTCGCGTGACGATTACAGCGATCCCGCGATGAGGGCTTTCCGCGCCTTTCTTCAACGCCGCTACGGCACGGACGGGAAGCTGCAGTCCGCGTGGGCAGACCGCAAGGTGACACTGGACACGGCGGAGATGCCGCGCGGGGCGGAGCGGCGTCCGGGCGGGCCGCAGGTTTTTCGCGATCTGAAGACGGAGCGCAGGGCCATTGACTTCTACGAGTTCATCAGCACTATGACCTCCGACGCCATCCTCCACTTCGCCCGCATCGCCCGCGAGGCGACGGAAGGGCAGTCGCTCATAGGCACCTATTACGCCTATCTGACCGCGCACGGAATCAACCAGCAGGACTCCGGGCACTGCGCGGCGCAGCGCGTGTTCGATTCGCCGTACATCGATTTCCTGATGAGCCCGCCGAACTACCGGTACCGCAAACCCGGCGAGACTAGCACCTTCATGTCCGCCACGGACTCCCTGCGGATGCGCGGTAAGCTGTGGTTGGACGAATCGGACCACCGCACGTTTCTGTCCGATCCGAGCGCGGGCTACGGTCGCGCCTCGACGCTGGAGGATTCGCTCGGCGTGTTCAGGCGCGAGTTTGCCGAGGTGCTCGCCAAGCGCGCGGCGGTGAGCTGGTTCGACATGGGCGGAGGTTGGTTCTCGCATCCGGAAATGCTGGATGAAATGGGACGAGCCGCCAAGGTCATGCGTCAGAGCTTGACGACCCGGCAGCCGTTCGCGCCGGAGATCGGGGTTTTCGTGGATCCGGAGAGTTTATATTGGATGCGCTCGACCTCTGCCACGGCCGCGCTCGTGCTGAAACAGATCGTGACGATGCCGCAGTCGGGCGCGCCGTGGGACTTCTGTTTGCTTTCCGACATCGGTGACGCGCGGATGCCCGACTACAAGTTCTATGTTTTTCTCAACGCCTTCCGTGTGGATGACGTTCGTCGCCAAGCGATCCAGCGCAAACTCAAGCGTAACCATGCGACAGCCCTCTTCGTGTACGCGCCCGGCTGCTTCGATGCCGAAGGGGAGTCGCTCGAGAACATGCAGGCGCTGACGGGTATACGCATTGCCAAGGACGAGGCAGCGGGCGCGCCGCAAATTCTTATCGACGCGAAATCGCAGATGGCGAATGGCTTGGACGCCGCGGAGCCGGTCGGCGCGCAGTCCTTGACGGTGTCGCCGCTGTTTTATGCCGATGATTCCGACGCGCAGGTTGTCGGCAAGCTCGTCGGCAGCGGCCGGGCGGGACTGGTGGTTAAACCGATGGACGGCTGGACGAGCATCTATTCGGCGGCGATGACGTTGCCGCCAGCGCTGATGCGGAACCTTGCGCGGCTGGCCGGCGCGCACATCTGGGTGGAGACCGCTGACGCGCTCTACACAGACGGCCAATTCCTTGGCATTCACGCCGCCGCGGACGGGGAGAAACGCATCTCGTTGCCGTTTTGCGGCAACGTGGCCGATGCCTTGAGCGGCAAATTACTGCTTAACGCCGGGCAAACTGTCGCGCTGGACATGAGGCGGGCCGAGACGGTGTTGTTGGATCTCAAGCCCGCGCAGAAATAGCGGTTTCACTCATGCGGGCATTGCCCGCAACCAAATTCAATATCACACAAAGACACAACGTGTGAACTAAGGGACAGGTAATTTAACGTAAAATGTTGTTGCGGGGGTGTCAACTAAGGGACAGGTAAATAAACGTGAAATGTTGTTGCGGGGGAGGTCGGGGTTTGATATTGTTCCGGGAAAAGGAAGGAGGCGGGCATGCGGCACGCGAGGGTGAAGCTGGAAGGCCGGGGATGCTACCATGTGGTTAGCCGGATCGTTGACCGGAATTTCCGGCTGACGGACGCCGAGAAGGAGATATTCCGCAAGATGATGCGCAAGGCGGAAGCGTTCTCCGGGGTGAAAATCCTCACTTACGCCTTGATGTCCAACCACTTCCACCTGCTGGTGGAGGTGCCGGAGAAGCAGGATGTGAACGAGGATGAGCTGGTTCGAAGAATGCGCATCCTTTATGGACAGGTGCGTGTGGCGGATACGCTGCGGCAGTGGGATGAGTGGCGCAGTATGGGCCAGGCGCGGCTGGTCGATGAGGAGCAGGTGCGCTTGCGCGCCCGCATGGGCGACATATCGGCCTTCATGAAGACGCTGAAGCAGCGCTACAGCGTCTCGTACAACGCGCGCCACAAGCGCAGGGGCACGCTGTGGGAGGAACGCTTCAAGAGCGTGCTTGTGGAGGGCCGCAGGAACGCCAAGGCGACGGTCGCGGCCTATATCGACCTCAATCCGGTGCGGGCCAAGGCGGTCTCGGATCCGAAAGAGTACCGCTGGAGCGGTTACGGCGAGGCTTGCGGCGGCGGCCTTGCCGCGCGTGAAGGTCTGATCGAGGTTCACGAGTCGCGTCATCTGGAGCAGAAAGGCGCGTGGCGGCACGTCAGCGCCCGCTATCGGGTGCTGCTGTACGTCGCGGGCGAGGAACGCCGCGGGGCCTGCGCCGATAAGGTCGTGAGGCCGGGCATCGGCGCGGCGACAGTGGAGAGGGTGCTGGAGCGGGGCGGAAAACTGACGGTCCAGCAGGCGCTGCGCTGCCGGGTGCGGTACTTCACGGACGGCATGGCCCTGGGCGGGAAGGGGTTCGTGGACAAGGTGTTTAGCGACAACCGGGGGCTTTTCGGGCCGCGGCGCAAGAGCGGCGCTCGCCGGATGCGCGGGGCCGAGTGGGGGGAACTAAGGACGATGCGGGCTTTGCGGGTGGCGGCGGTGGCGGCGGCGGACACGGCCTGAATATTACAGTGCATAAAGACTTGTCCCTTAGTTACTTTAGTTACTCATGCTGGGCGACTTCCTGCTCGTGACGGCTTTCGTCAAAGAGGTCCGCCTGCCCGCAGGCGCCTGGACCGATTTCTGGACAGGCGCGAAAGTTGAAGGCTCCGCCGTCTAGCCGGTGAAGGTGACGGACGGGCACGGCGGGGCGCTGCTGGTCAAGGCCGGCGCGGCAAGTTAAACGCGAAGGCGTTTTTTGGGACCGGCTCTATTGTCTTTCCTTTCGCCCCAAGATACCGTATCCTGCTGTTAGAGATGAAGGGGGACGGACGCGGGATTAACGATTCCTGTCCGGGAGCCGGCCGAACGCGGGTTCCTTTTGACAGGCGAAGGGAGAAACCGGCGATGGTTGATAACAGGCGGGCGGATGGCTGCCGGGTATGCGCGGCTGTTTTTCTGGTTTTGTTCGGAAGCGGATGCGTCGTGACGCGCCCGCCGGTGACGGTTACCTGCGCTTTTCCTGACGGTAAACGGGTATTGGCGGAGTGCCGGGACATCCGCGCCGCCCAGATGAAACTCCGCGAGCTTAAGCGCGCCGGCAAACTCGCGGGACCCGTCGAGGTCGTCTTGCGCAAGGGCGTTTATTCACTACCGGAGCCCTTGCGTTTCACGCCGGAAGATTCCGGCACCGCACAGGCGCCCGTCACCTACCGCGCGGAATCCCCGGGGACGGTAACCCTCAGCGGCGGCGTGCGGATTTCTGGCTGGCGGCCTGAAAGCAACGGCGTCTGGCGCGCGGATGTCCCCGAAGCGCGCGCCGACAAACTCTATTTCAGGCAGATGTTCATTGACGGGCGCCGCGCGGTACGGGCGCGCAGCCCGAACAAGGGTTTCTTTCACACCACAGGCTGGAGCAGGAAAACCGGGTTCACGAACCGCCAGGCCGACGGGTTCTACTTCGATGGTGACGACGTGACTGCGGACATGGCCTCTCCGGACACGATGGTCGTGCTCTACCAGAGCTGGCTTTCGCGCCAGCACACTGTCAAGGAAATACTCCCGGAGGCGAAAGCGGTTTTTGTGGAGCCCGTCGCGGACAGTTACAGGTTCCGGGCGCGTTACCTTGTGGAGAACTCACCGGTCTGTCTGGACGCCCCTGGCGAATGGCAGCTCGACCGCCAAAC
>JAQWAM010000215.1 GCA_028707675.1 Kiritimatiellia bacterium
TCCGTGTCCGGGATGGCGAAGTTTTTCAGTTCGACCTTCACCTTGCGTTTGGCTTTGTCCTGCGGCTCGACCTCGGCCTTGAGATAGGCCACATCGAAGAAGCGGATGTCGCCGCATTCCACCGCCCGCTTCTCCATGACCTCGCGCGGGATGGTCATCAGCCGCAGGGTCACGCCGTGGCTGGCCTTGGCCTGCTTGATGATGGGATCGTTCATGCCCATCTCCCACTCCCAGCCCAAGATGTGCAGATCCTTCTGCCCGGCGGCCGCGCACTCGGTCACGGCCTCGTTCACCTGCGTGATGGTCACGGGCGCGTCCACCGCGCCGACCGCGACAAGCATCCTGCCCTTGCGCCCGTGGATGTGACGGAAACCGGGACACGGCTGAGCCTGATACAGCTCCAGGATGAACCGGACGTACTCCGCGACCAGCGCCGCCTCCGGCGAGGCGACCGGCTTGCCGAACATCACGCCCTGCCAATACTTACGCTCGTACTGGCCAAGGTTGAGGATCTGAAACGGCTTGCACTCGGGAACACCGAGCAGACGCTTGCGCGTCGTGTGGATCGCGAAACGGCCGAGATCTGCTCCAATCCACCTCCGCCCAAGTTTTTCCGCTGTGGCCAGCGTCGTGCCAGAGCCGCAGAAGAAATCTGCAACAATATCGCCTTCATTCGATGAAGCTTTGATGATCCGCTCCAACAAAGACTCCGGCTTTTGAGTAGCGTAATCCAAGCGTTCCATACTCTGAGCCTGCACAGACAACACATCGGTCCAAATACTTTGGAGTGGCACGCCGGGCATCTCGTCGAGATACAGTTTCAATCTAGGCATCTTACCGTTGCTGTACCACAATTTATCCGCTTTAAGAAGCCGATCAACCGCCTGTTGAACGGTTTCGCCTGGCTTAAGTCCAACAGCCCAGTGCCGTCCCCTTGGAGGAAAGATTTTTTCGCCTTTGATTACAATTTCTCGTCCTGAATCACCAGATCGCGAACCTGCAGCCGTTAAATCACGTAGCGAGAAACGACGTCCAGTTTTCTCTTCGATGTTCTTGTAACTTTGATCGATGTGTTTTTGGTCATACTCCGTATATTGAGTATTCCACTTGTATTGATCCGTCTTGGTGTAAAACCAGATTGTTTCGTGTATGCGGCCGTATTGTCCAATTCCGTCAAAAGCTCCCCCTTTTGCTGTTTGACGTTTCCACACGATCTCATTTTGAAACATGGTCTCGCCAAATATTTCATCCAACAACAGTTTAATATGGCACGACACTTGCCAACCCAAATGCACGTACAGACTGCCAGTTGGTGACAACAAGTCCCGCATCAACATCAAACGATCACTGAGCACCGTCAAATATGATTCTAACCCTCGTCCCCAAGTATCGCGATAGGCCTTCTCTTCAATTGAAGACTGCTGCTTAATGACATCAACGCTATCTTCTTCACCCACTTCCGCTGTAAAAGAAAAATCCGCCCCTGTCGCGAAAGGCGGATCGATGTAGATGAGGTCGATCTTGCCCGCGTACTGCTGGAGGAGCGATGACATGACGAGCAGGTTGTCACCCCAGATGAGCTTGTTGTGCCACTTGTCGGAATCTTCGGAATCATTCTTTTGGGAAGCGAAAGCAAAGAGGTCGGGGCCGCCGGCGGCGCGTGTGGCGCGGCCCTCGCGGATGGTCTCGATGATCTGGAACGGCAGGGCCGCGCCGCGGTTGACGATGCGTTTGCCGGCGTCGTCGTATTTCCCCGGCCAGACCAGCTCGGGTTTGGTGATATTCAGGTTGGGCATGTTAAACTCACTTTCAATTCAATGGAGTCATTTTACCACGAAGGACACGAAGGGCACGAAGACTTTTATAGGGCTCTTAACACAGCGAACCAACACATCCTCTTCGTGCGCTTCGTATCTTCGTGGTGTAAACCCTCTTGCTACTTGACGGGTTTCATCCATGCGGAATTCAACTTCGCCAGCGCGTCGGACACCGGCACCTTGTAGTCGTTCAATTTGCGGGGGCTCAGGAATTTCTCGTGTTGCAGGAAGCCGACCACAATACCGGGATGCACACGGGCCTCTTCCGCGTAGGCGCGGACGCGCTCTTCGCTCATGCGGCCGTGCGAAGCGGCGGCGAACGCGCGCATGGCATCCATGCCGAGGCACTCCCGCGCAAACGCGTCGGCCTCTTCTTCCTGCACATTCACTTTGCCGTCGCTATCGACAGAATCGAGAAACTGGGGCGTGTCGTCGCGCAGATGCTTGCAGATGTGGCCGAGTTCATGTGCCATGACAAACCAGAAGTTGTCCACGCGGTCATAGCGCAGGGTATACGCGGCCACGGCCTGCTTGCCGTGGAAAAAAGCCGCCCCGTCGAGAAACGTCTGCGGCAGGTGCGGGACGCACACGAACCGGACGCCGCACGCGTTCAGATCGGCCAAGAAAGACGCCACCCCCTTTGGAGAGGCGGAGTAGGCGGGAATGCGGCGGGCGATCCGTTCGGCTGCCTTGCGATTCAAGTTCCCCTTGGGCGCGGCAGCGGCATCTGCCTCTAAGCGCGCCTTTCGCAGCCACGTCAGGGCGTGTCGAGGGTTGAAGCGTTTTCTGTGAGCCGCCGACGACCGCATGCACATGGCGGCTGCGGCGTCCATGAAAGAGAAGTCGAGTTTCGCCAGTCCCCAGAAAGCCATGACTTCGGCGGCCAACGCCGCCGCATCGCGCCCCACGTCCCTGAGCCAGCCCAGCCGGACCATTTCGCGGATCGGCATGTGATTGTAAATCAGCGCCCGGTCCGCGATCTCCAGCGTCTGCTCGGTCGGCGCGACGAGCCGGGCCCGGTACTGGGTTTCGAGGTTCATCCAATACTCGGCCGATTGTCCGAACGCCGAAGCCAGACGCGCCGCCACATCCTGCGATATGGAGTCGGTCCCGGTAATGATCCGGCTCACGTGCTTGGGGGAAAGATCCACGATTTGCGCGAGGTCTTCCTGTTTCCAATCGCGAGACTCCAATTCTTCGCGGATGAAATCCCCCGGGGGGATGTTCATAAACGGTTTCAGTTGCTTGCCCATGTCTTTTCAAGCTTCCGGTTGCCGAACGAAACCTTCACGCTTCGCCTCTCAAAACCGCATATAGGATAGTCCACCCGCGCCAATTATGCAATACAGTTTTTACATAACCGGTAAATATCATGTTGCAAGATACATTCATTTGCAAATACCGCTCAGGCTTTAAGTCGTGCTGCATAAGATTTTGCGCTGACAGCTTTTTGTTGTGATTTCGTGTAAAGAATAGCCATTCAAATCCCCTCAGTTCTTCGGCATCACGTTCTCGCGGGCGAAGCTGTACGCCTGATCCCCGGCGACGACGATGTGGTCCAACACTTTGATCGAGAGCGGCTGAAGCGCCTTCACGAGCGTTTCCGTCAGCCGCAGATCATCTGTGGATGGCCGCGCTGTGCCGGCCGGGTGGTTATGGATAAACAGCACCGAGGACGCCCGGTTACGCAACGCCACCTCAACCACCTGCCGCGGGTGAAGCCGGACCTCGGCGACCGTCCCTTTGGCGAGCGGTGTCGCATGCACAACGCGGCAGGCCGCATCCAGCGAAACCACGTAGAGCACCTCATCCGCGCGTCCGGTCACCAGAGGGATGGCATAGGTCATGGCTTCTTCGGAAGTTTTCAGGCAGGGCTTTCCCGTCGCGACACGGTCTTTAAGATACCGACGCGCCAACTGAGGCATGAGCGTAAGCAAGGCTGTTGCTTGTGGCCCTATCCCGTTTATGGATGCCAGATCAGCAGAGTCAGCTTCCATAACGGCGGCCAAAGATCCGAAATGAGAGAGCAAGCGATGCGCGGTTTCATTCGTGTCGCCACGCGGCATGGCGTAAAATAAAACATATTCCAAAACTTCATGGTCTGCGAAGGTGTCGAGCCCTTCATTCAAAAAACGATTTCTTAATCGGGCGCGGTGTCCGGCGTGCGGACATTCGCCAATGCTTTTTTTTGAAATCGCAGTCATGTTCATCTCCAACAATTATTTTTGAGTCACTATAAACCCGCATGCGGTACAAGACAATCGAAATAATGCAAAAAGTGCGAACGGGGGAAGTGCGAACGCGCAATTACCGTGCTCGCGCAGTAATCCGGGTGCGTCAGGGTAGGGATTGGATGCGGACTTGCCGCTCAAAACTTGGCTTGCAGCGCGAGTTCGAGGGTGCGGGGCTCGCCGGGAAAACCCTGGTAGTAGTGGCGGTTGGATTCGATGTAGCGCTCGTCGAAGATGTTCTTGAGGGCGAGGGAGAGGGTGACGTTCTTGGGCCCGCCGAATTTGCGCAGCGGGATGTCCGCCGAGCAATCGAAGACGTGCGAGTCGTCAATGTAGAAGTCGTCGCCGACAT
>JAQWAM010000216.1 GCA_028707675.1 Kiritimatiellia bacterium
CGCGCACACGATCTTCGGCAAGCTCACCGATGAGCTTGAAAGCGCGGGGCTGCGGATGTTGCCCGCCTCGTGCTTTATGGACGAACACATTCCCGGAGCGGGTGTCCTGACCCGGCGCGCGCCGGACGCGCGCGAGGCGCGGGACATCGAATTCGGTCACAGGATCGCCCGCGAGACCGGCCATCTCGATATCGGCCAGACCGTGCTGGTGAAGGACGGCATGGTGCTGGCGGTGGAGGCCTTCGAGGGCACAAACAAGGCCATACTGCGCGGCGGTCGTCTTGGCGGCAGGGGCGCGGTGGTGGTCAAGGCCGCCAAGCAGGGCCACGACATGCGTTTTGACATCCCGGTGATCGGAACCAAGACCGTCGGTGCCCTGCGCAGAGCGGGCGTGTCGGCCTTGTCTTTCCAGGCCGGGCGCATCGTGATGCTTGACCCGGACGAGGTCATCGCCGCCGCAGACCGTTTGGGAATCGCCATCACCGGCATAGACAGCGGCCTGCCTTCCGCGCCGCTGCGGCCGTGAAAGTCAGGAATCAAATAGCATGTCTGCAAGAAACAAAAAGAAAAACAAGGCTTCATTTACCTATCCTTCGTCGAGGCCACAAATGAAATACGGCCCGGCGATTGGTAATTTGGAAGATTTATGTAATGCTCTTTCTGGTCGAGTGTGTGCGATTAGTGGTCTCCCTGCTAGGGTGCGTGAGCAAGTTGAAACGCTCGGTCACGGTATTGCTGACGCAGGTTATAACGTTTTATCGTCTGACACTAACCCAGAGATTATCGAGCAGGGTGAATTTTTATTGTGGCCGTGCGGTAAACCTTTGAGCGCCAAGTTTATCAGACAGAGTAAGGCAAAAGAAAGTTACTCTTTGTGTGGTAGAAAAATTATTCGCGGAAACGCTTTACCGCCATTGCCGTTTTACAAGCATTTGGATGTCCCGTTCCCGCCTTTAAAAAACCCGGCTTTGCAGTTCATTGACTTGTTCGCAGGTGTTGGCGGATTTCGGTTGGCAATGCAAACTGTAGGCGGCGAATGTGTATTTAGTTCAGAGTGGGATAAAGATGCTCAAGAAACATATTGCATGAACTTTGGTGAATTACCATGGGGTGATATTAGAGCTATCCCCGCAGATTGTATTCCGGATCATGATGTGCTTTGCGCGGGTTTCCCTTGTCAGCCTTTTAGTTTAGCCGGTGTGTCAGCACGGACGGCTATCAATCGCCCCAATGGTTTTCAGTGCGAGACGCAAGGGACATTATTTTTTGATATTGTTCGTATCATGCGCAAAAAAAAGCCTAAAGTTTTGTTTCTTGAAAATGTAAAGAATTTGGTTAACCACGATAAAGGAAGAACATTTAAAATCATTAGAGAAGCGATTGAAGCGGAAGGGTATTCATTTAAATATAAAATAATTGACGCAAGCTCGAGGGTTCCCCAGAAGCGCATGCGATGTTATATGGTTTGTGTGCGTAATGATGGACGTTTTGTTTTTCCGAATATTTCAGGGTCAGAAAAACCTTTGAAAACTGTGCTCGAAAAAAAAGTGCCGGAGCAATATACACTTTCAGATAAAATGTGGTCCGGGCATCAAAATAGGACAAAACGTAATCTGGACCGCGGCACAGGCTTTACGGCTTTCTGCTCTGACCTAGACAAGCCGGCGCATACTTTAGTTTCCAGATATTACAAAGACGGCAAGGAGTGTTTAATTCCGCAAGCGGGCAAAAATCCGCGTATGCTAACTCCTCGGGAATGTGCCCGATTGCAAGGTTTCCCCGAAAACTTTGAACTGCCTTGCTCGAAAACGGCTGCTTATAAACAGATGGGAAATTCCGTTGCTGTTCCGGTAATCACGGAAATCGCACGTGAAATTGCGAAAATTATCCAAGAGGAGAAATTGTAAAATGAAATTCAACCTTGCGCAGTTCGAAAAATTTGGAACTTTTGAGGGAGCGTATTCATTGGTGACCGAAAGAGAGTTTGCAGATTCTCAAATTACAGCAACAGGTGCTGAAACAATCCTGCTTGAAAAGTTTTTCGCGAAAAGCGGTATCCATGTTGGTAATAAAAAAACAAATCCTCAAGCAGCCTCAAAGATGTTCCGCTTATACCCCGACGGAAATGTAATTCATCTTAACCTTCTTTTCCCGAAGCCTGACAAGACGGAGTTACGTTTGTATTTATCAAAAGGTGCTGGTTTTAAGCCGAATCCCGGTAAAGTCTGGTTTTTGTTCGTTAAAGACAATGATATCTGGATTGGCGCGTTAGAAGAGCAGGTTTGGCGCGAAGAAAATTCTTTATTACGCAATGAGCAAGATGTGGATGAAGAGTTTCAAGACACCATGCTTTCCTTAAAGAATGTTCCTTCAGCTAATGCGTTGGCAATGATCAAACGTTGGAAACGTGATCCGAGAATTGCAAAGCGACGCATGGAGGAAAGCAAGTACAAGTGCGAATACGATCCGAAGCATAATTTATTTTTAGCGAAGAGAACAGGTGTTCCCTATCTTGAAGCTCATCACTTGATTCCAATCTCGTTGCAGCCCCGCTTTCCAAAAAACAATCTTGATAACTTGCGTAATGTTTGTTGTTTGTGCCCATTCTGTCACAGTGCGGTTCATCATGCCGAGTATAAGTTTGTTCGTAACGTTTTGACTAAATTAAGTGAGAAGCATAAGCCTGTGTTAGTTCAATTTAATGTGACATTGCAAGATATTCTGCAATTCTATTCGGTCGAGGAAATTGTTGATTGAAGTTCTAGTGTCAATTCTGTATGAGCCAACAGCAAAAATCATGACCTGCGCGGGAGATGTCGGCGGCGACATGCACGCTGCGGCCTTGAAAAGGGAAAACACCATGTGTGGCCACAACTTTGAGTTTATCGATTTGTTTGCCGGCGCTGGCGGGCTTTCCGAAGGTTTAGAGTCAGCAGGTTTTCACGGGTTATTCGCCAATGAGATTGTGCCGAATTATTCAGAGACCTATAGACTTAACCATCCCGGCACGGTGGTAAGCACATCTGACATCCGCTCGCTAGATCCCCGTGCCATCAGAAAAAAAATGGGGATCGAGCGTGAAGAGCTTGATCTGCTGGCGGGCGGGCCGCCGTGCCAAGGGTTCTCAATCAACGCGCCCGTGCGCAGCGTTAACGACCGGCGCAACCATCTGTTTAAGGAGTTCTTGCGTTTTGTAGACGCTTTCGCGCCAAGGGCGGTGTTAATAGAGAATGTTCCGGGGTTAGTGTCTTTCGCGCATGGCGCGACACTTCATGCGATCCTCGACGCTCTCGCCGAACTGGGGTATGGTTCTGATGTCCGCATTCTGGGCGCGGCATATTACGGGGTTCCGCAAATGCGTTGGCGCACGATCATTATAGGTCTGCGTGGTAAAAACCTTCCGGCAAACGCTTTTCCGGAGCCAATACGCCACGCGCCCATCCGGCCGAATTTTACGGCCATGTTTGATGGACGTTCGCTTCTTAAGATGCCGACTGCGGAAACATCGGCTCCGTTCATAACCGTCAGGGATGCGATTGACGATCTGCCGCCCCTAAAAAACGGCGAACAAGGAGAAAGAATAAAGTCATACTGTCATGAACCGGATTGCGATTACCAGTGCCGCGCCCGTGTGGGGTCACCTGGTGTTGTCAACCACGAAGCTCCGCGACTTTCCGATATTAATCTAAAAAGGCTTGAATATATCGCGCCCGGCGGCAACTGGACAGACATACCCGATGAACTGTTGCCTAATGGCATGCAGGTGGCCAGAAAATCGGACCATACAAAACGTTACGGTCGCGTCCACCCCGAGGGGTTGGCTTCGACTATTCTGACAAAATGTGATCCGCATTGGGGTGCCTATTTCCATTATTCCCAAGATCGATCTTTCACCGTAAGGGAAGCCGCACGCATCCAATCTTTTTATGATCATTTTGTTTTTACCGGTACGCAGGCGCAACAGTTTGCACAGGTCGGCAATGCGGTTCCCCCACTGCTTGCGCAGGCTGTCGGGCTATCTATCAAAACCATTCTCAAAAAGGGAGTATAGTATGGCCGGTTTTATATACGAGTTTTTCGGGTTTTCTGCCGACGACAATTCACATGCAAGCCGATTGGCGGTAGCGCAAAGAAACTGTCCGTTTCTGAACAGCGCTTGCGTAAAACGTTTTCACGATGGCGAACCAGCGGGTGTCTGCGCTGTACGGCAAAAAAGCAAGGGCGCGCCTCCAATAATTTGTTGCCCAAATCGCTTGTATGCTGATAGGTACAAAGTTTTATATGATATCACCAAAGACGCTTTCGGGAAAAACTTCAAACTTTACGCAGGGCGGTCGGCTGTTGAAAAAGCAAAGATTGAAAAAGGTGCTGTTGCCGTGTGCG